>CAYJJM010000035.1:5676-11478 GCA_964370515.1 uncultured Oscillospiraceae bacterium
TTGTATTAGATAAAGGCAAATACAAATGTTGACCTGTACTATACATTAGCAGTGTTATTAGAATAAGAGAAAATTCGTTTGGTGCCATGCCAAAAAAAACAAGGCCTATTCCGCCAAATATATTGGCTGCCCCTGCAATTCTTCTATCCCCTAGGCTATTTAGCATTCCTATTAATAAAACTGTTATTAACCCTGGAAACTTTCTGGGTGTCTCTAATGCAGCTCTTTCCATAACCGAAAAGTCCAACTCTTCATAAAGTCTATTTGCTAAAGAAGTAGATTCAACTGCCAAAACCACTCCCATTAAAATGCTGATAATAAGAAACAAAAACAAGTCCTTTGATATTTCTCTTTTGCCTATTTTTATCTTCTCCAATTTTACTCCTTTTTAGATACCTTTCGCTAAAATTTCTTCTTCAAAGTTTTTTATTAAAGTCCTATCTTAATTTTATGTAATTTAGCTTTACCCAATTAACCACAAAAACATAGGTAATGTAGCCATAGCTATAACTGTGCTGAAAAATAATATTTTACTGGCAAGTTCAGTATCCTTCTTTTCTTGAGAAGCAAGCATAACTACTGTCGCCCCTGTAGGCATAGCTGCAGCCAAAACAATAATCCCTTTGGCAACTGGTGCTATAGGAAGCCAAAAGACCAACAGCAAGGTGACCATAGGCAACACTAAATTTTTAACAAAAGCTGTTTCCCACACCATATGATTTTTAAATAGTTCTAGGAATTTGCTTCCCGCCAGAGTTCCACCTATCAATATCATAGCTAAAGGTGTGGCCATAGAGCCCATTATTTGAAGATATTCTCCTACAATATTTTCCAAAGATATATTAGAAAATCCTATTATTCCTCCTACTATTACTCCCAAAACCACAGGATTGAAACCGGTTTTTAAAAGTTTAAGTATCTTGTTTCCTATTTTTTCTTGATTTTTTTCACCTTTTATCTCCATTAATCCATATGAGAAGATATAGACATTAAAGACTATATTGTGAATTGCCATAAACAGCATGCCTTCTTGCCCAAAGAACATAAGCGCTATAGGAAATCCCATGAATCCATTATTAGGACTAACCATAGAAACTTCAATTATAGCCCTTTTGCTTTCTGGAAATTTTCTAATTTTTATATATAGTTTAGACAGTAAAGTATAGGCTACAAAGAGAAACACTATTATTAAAAAAGTTATACCTATAGTATTTAACAACTCTCCATTAATTTTAAGACTGCCTACATTGTATATTGCCAAGCAAGTAAAAGCAAAGTAGAGGACAAATTTATTTAATCCTTTTACTATATTATCGTCTATCAGTTTGATTTTTCGCAGGAAATATCCTGTGAAAATCATTGCAAAGAGCAGGAAAAATTGTAAATACATATTGCCTCTTATCCAAAATAAAGATTGTTTGTTATATATTCAGGGTCTGATGTTGGATCTATTCCTATGTCCTTTAGTGTTTGTTCATCTCTATCACTAAGTATTGCTGTGCAATGAGCTCTGCTTCCTTCTAACATGTTTATTTTATCCAAGGCTTCCTTGGCCATAGGCGAAATAGAAACAGATACTGATAAAGCTGTTAGAATTTCTTCTAAGTTTAAAGTCCCTCTTTCATGATGCAATGCCACAGTTTTCATCTTTTCAATATCTTTTATAACTTGTGGAGAAATAAGCATTTCTTCATCGTCCAGTTCTGCTAGCACTTTCAATGCATTTAATACAGCTGTTGCTGCCGCTACCATCATGTTAGAACTTTTACCCGTTATAATCCTTCCATCTGGAAGTTCAATTGCCAAGCAAACCAGTGATTCATCACAATTTGATTGGCTTTTCTTTTTTTCTATGTATGCTCTTGCTGCCACAACTGCTTTTCTATCTTCTTCGGACAGGCTTTCTCCATCCATAATAAGTTTAATTCTTTTAACTATTTCGCTTGATATTTTTCCTTTTTTGTAGTCACATTTAGCAATCAAGTATCTTCTTATAATTTCTTGCCTTGCCGCTTCTTGAACTACATCATCATCAAAAATTGCCTTTCCCGCCATATTAACACCCATGTCAGTAGGCGATTTATATTCACAAGGTTCTCCCGTGATTTTTTCTATAATTCTTTTTACAATAGGAAAAACTTCCAAATCTCTATTATAGTTTACAGTTGTTTCCCCATATGCTTCCAAATGAAAATTATCTATCATGTTTACATCTTTAAGGTCTGCTGTTGCCGCTTCATAGGCAAGATTTACAGGGTGCTTCAAAGGCAGATTCCATATAGGAAAAGTTTCAAATTTGGCATATCTGGCCTTTTCCCCAATTCGATTATCCGCATATAACTGTGAAAGACATGTTGCAAGTTTTCCGCTACCACCACCTGGACCTGTAACTACAACCAAAGGCTTAGTCACCTCTATTCGTGGATTTGCCCCATAGCCTTCTTCGCTAACTATTGTTTCTACATCTGTAGGATAACCTTTGGTAGATAAATGTTTGTAAGTTTTTATCCCTCTTCTTTCCAATTTATTTATGAACATATTCACAGGGGCAATATCTTTGTATCTTGTTACTACAACACTGTTTACTTGCAAATCAAATTTGCGGAAAACATCTATTAGCCTTAAGACTTCTAGGTCATATGTAATCCCAAAATCCTCTCTTGTTTTTCGTGTGGCTATGTCCCCTGAGTATACACATATAATTATTTCTGCCTCATTCTTTAATTTTTGAAGTAGCTTTATCTTTGTATCCTCGTCAAATCCTGGGAGAATTCTTTTTGCATGCTTATCTTGAACAAGTTTTCCGCCAAACTCAAGATACAATCTACCATTATTTTTGTTTCCAATTCTTTCCAATATATGTTTTGATTGTAATTCCAAATACTTATCTGCATCAAATCCTTTAGTTATCATCATAATTCTCCCTCCTATATTTTTAAACATCCCAAAATAATATTATCCCACTCTGAGCTAATTTTGTCAAAGGGTTTAAAGAAAATTTCAAAAAATTTTAATATTTTTAATCTGAAACATCTCTTTAAATAAAAAAGATCCTAAATCTAGAATCGTTTTTATTTTTATTCAATTTTTTCTTTTTTAATTAAAAATAACTAAAGGTCAGAATACCCAAAGATGTCACTACCATTACTATGATAAGCCCCCAGGTAATTATTTTCATTGCTTTTCTACTAAACATTTTTTCTCTCCATTCTAAAACTTCATATTCAACAAATGTTACTTATTATCTTGTTGCATAACAGACATGTTTATTGCAGACTTGCTTTCTCCTATGCCTTCCAAGCTAATAAAATAGTCAACTTCTATTTTTCCTTCTTTTTCATAAGTAATATCATTTTTGATTTCTTCTGCAAGGATTTCTACCTTTATTGGTCCCATTGGGGTATTAATTTCCCCTTCATGTCTGTTCCCTTTTTCAAAAACCAGGCTGCCTATAGTTTCTCCATCTTCATCTTTCCTATTTATTGTTACTTTGGAATCAGAAATATTAACCCTTGTTATGCAACCTTCCATTCCCGAAAGCTCACTTTCTTCATACTCCAAAAAAACACCATCGTCCTCTTGTCCTATTTTCCCCTCTGTGACAAATTCCAATGGCTCATCTTCCACTTCGTCATACCCATGAGCCCCTACAATTTTTAATAATATGTCTTTCATTTTTCTCCCTTTTCTATTTTCACTGTTTTTGTTGGAGCTTTTGGATAAGTTTTTTCCACATGCCCAATTTCTATACCTTTTTGCTCCAAATTCCATTGTCTTTTCTTTTCTTTCCTTAGTTCTTCTTTTCTTTTATCTTCTTCTATCCAGAATTCTTCTTTCCTAGCCTTTTCTTCTCTCTCTCTTATTATGGTTGCTGCCTTACTTATCTGCTCCTCCAATTCCTGTCTTGTTTTTTCTTCTATTCTATCTAATATTCTTGTAGCCTCTTCCTCTGTTTTCCCTCTGGCAAATAAATAAACTTTCAATTTTGGTTCTGTCCCAGATGGTCTAATTACTACCTTACCTTCTTCCAAAAGAAATTCCAACATATTGCTTTGTGGCAGTGTTATTATCTTCTTGCTTTTTGGATAATTGCTGGTTTTCTTTGAATTTAGTATCTTTGTATTCTTGGTTTTATAATCAGTAAAAGTATAGCTTTCTTGCCCAAAGTAAAGTTTTAAATAGGTTTTTCTTAAATTGTCCATCAATAGCTTTCTTGTTTTTTCACCTGACACTCCTTCTAGCTTAAAATCCAAAGTTTTTTCTTTGTAGTAGTCATTTTCTCTATAAATTTCTTCCAAAACCTCTATCATATTTTTGCCATTAGCTTTGTAGTGGCTTACCATCATAGCAGAAATAATTAGAGATGAAATTCCATCTTTATCTCTAACAAAATTAGTAGCTAAGTATCCATTTGCTTCCTCTGCACCTAGAATAAAGTCTTTATCTTCTCCCTTTTTTTCCATTTGGTTTTGCTTTTCTCCAATATACTTAAATCCTATTAAAGTATATCTTGTTTCTCCGTTGATTTGCTCAACCAGTTGATCAATTAGTGGCGTAGTTACTACTGTCCTAACCACAATTGGTTTTTTAGGCAGATTCCCTTTTATCTTCCTTATGTCTATAATATATTTTAAAAGAAGTATTCCTATTTCATTTCCATTCAAGACAATGTATTCATCATTTGACAAAATAGCCATTCCTAGCCTATCTGCATCTGGATCAGTTGTGAAAATCACATCTGCTTTTTCTTTTCTAGCTATTTCTTTGGCATTTTCGTAAACCTCAGACAGTTCTGGATTTGGTCTTGGGCAGTTTTCAAACTCTCCATCCCAGCTTTCTTGTTCTGACACTGTTATTACATTTGCAAAGCCCTTTTCTCTCAAAAGCTTGGGAATAACTTCTCTTCCCGTACCGTTTAAAGGACTATATACTATATTAATATTTTCCTTTTCGCCCCAAAGTGGTTCTGTTTCTTGTAATATTTTTTCCTCATATTTCTTTTGAATTTCTTTTGGTAACTCTTTCATATAGTTTTTTCGATCTTTATCTGTTGAATCCAGCTTCCTTTCATCAAAATAATCTACTTTATCAATATATTTTTTTATTTCAGCTACCTGCTCGGTTAATATTTGTTTACCAGTATTATCATATACCTTATACCCATTGTATTCTTTGGGATTATGGCTTGCTGTTATCATTATTCCACAATCTGCATTTATTTCTCTAATGGCAAAAGAAAGAACAGAAAGAGGCATTGGTTCATTTACCATATATGTTGTTATTTTATTTCCTGCAAAAACTTCTGCTGCATCTTCCGCGAACTTTCTTGAGTTTTTCCTGGTGTCGTAACAAATTACCACACTGGAAGATTTTCCTATGCTGTTTAAATATTCAGAAATCCCTTGGGTAAGTCTATTTACAATTGGGGAGTTCATCCTATTAGTTCCCACCCCCATCAGTCCTCTTACTCCAGAAGTTCCAAATTCTAACTCTTTGTAAAAGGCTTCTTCTTTCTCTCTCTTTTGGTTCTTCATTTCTAAAAGTTCTTCTTTCATTAAAGCTTCTAATTTTTTTTGCATAAGCCATGAAGAAAACCTTCTTTCAATTATATTCATTATATATTATCCTCCAAACACTCTAAAATTTACTACAAAATCAGTGTTCTTGCACATATAAATAAATTAGTTTCCCTTTATTTCAAATTTAAACGGCTATTTGCTTCAAAAGCAGACAGCCCATAATTTGAAATACTATATATTCTTTTTCACTCTACTCTTCATTTGAAGATAATGAGTATTCTTC
>CAYJJM010000036.1:0-11472 GCA_964370515.1 uncultured Oscillospiraceae bacterium
ATGAAGATACTAAAGCGCTTCTAAGTGATGTTAAGAAGGCAGATGCTTTAGGTGGAGCAAGAGGAAATTCCTTCATGCAACAATCTGTGGCACGTGGATTCCAAGCAGCAGGCGAAAACCCAGATGGAGGTGGAGCATTAGGAATGGGCTTCATGGGAATGGGAATGGGAGCAGTTGGTGGAGCAATGGGAGGTTTGCAACAGCAGCCAATGCAAGGACAACCTATGCAACAGCAACCAATGCAAGGACAACCTATGCAACAGCAGCCTGCTCAACCACAAGCACCGGCGGAAGACCCATATGAAAAACTAGCATCAATGAAAAAATTACTAGATCAAGGTGTTATTACTCAAGAAGAATTTGATGCAGCAAAGGCAAAAGTTTTGGGAGGTTTATAATATGGCTGAGAAAACCAGTAAAAAAAGCTTATTTGACAAAGTTAAAGCTGTTGCCAACGAAGGTGAAAATTTGGCAGCTGAAACTCTTTCAAAAATCAAAGAAGGAGCTAGCCCAAAATCCGGTGGGAATAGTGATTCTAATTATGATGATATTAAGCTATCAAAAGAAAATGCAGAACCTGAATCTCAAGAAAATTTTAGTGGAGAGCCACAGAGGGAAGATGAGAATATTGCTGGACAAAATGAAGAAAGTTCAGACAAAGAAACTGCAGCTTACACAGTAATTAATACAAATGCTGACGCAAAAGATGGACAAGTAAAATGTCCTAAATGTGGGGCAACAGATATTTCCGTTAATAAAAATACAGGGAAACTAAGATGTAATTTCTGTAGACATGAGTTTGAACAAGAAAAGGCATCTGGAATAGAGGATGACCTTGAAAAATTAACTGGAATTAGAATAGGAACAGGGGCAACAGATATTGTAGCTGATGCAGAACACATGATAACATTAAAGTGCCAAAGCTGTGGAGCTGAAGTTGTAATAAACACTGAAGAACAGTATCAATCAAGGTGCCACTGGTGTAGAAATACCCTATCAATTAACCAGCAAATACCTAATGGAACAATTCCTGATATTGTCCTTCCATTTGCAATAAAGAAAGAGGATGCAGAGGCTGAGGTTAGAAAATTTATTGAAGCCCGTAAGTTCTTTGCTAATAGCAAATTCAAAAGAGAGTTTACCACGGAGAATATTATAGGTGTTTACCTTCCTTATATGGTGGTTGATATTAATGGTCATGCTACTTTGAAAGGCCAAGGAGAACATTTGGTTAGAAAGTATAGAGTTACCAGTGGAGATGACGATGAAGAAACTTTATATGATGCTGACTTATATAATGTAGAGAGAGAGTTTGATATTACTATTAGTGATTTAACTGTTGAATCTAGTGATGACAAAATCGATTACAAAAAAAAGGGAACAACAAATAATATTATAAATTCCATATTGCCTTTTGATACAGAAAATGCTACCAAATGGGATGCCAATTATCTAAAAGGATACAACTCTGAAAAAAGAAATATGAATATGGAAGGCTTAACAACAATTGTTGAAAAGCAAGCCAAAAGCGTTGTTCGTCACAAAGCTAATGAAACAGCGGAACATTATGATAGAGGTATTAGGTGGGATGAAGAAAAACTAGAAATGAAAGGGCAACAATGGGTCGCTGCCTATTTACCTGTATGGCTATATAGTTATCAAGAGAAAAAAGGTAGCAAGAGTTTACTTCACTATACAGCAGTTAATGCCAGAACTAAAGAAACTATGGGTAGTGTACCTGTAAATATGAGCAAACTAATAGGGATATCTGCAATTATTGAGGTTGTGGCAGTTCTTTTGGCCGCATTGTTATATCTCTTTATTGAAGAAGGTGCAGTAGTAGCACTATTGATTACAGGGCCAATATTTGCTTTGTATATGTACAAAAAATATCGTAATAAAGATGTTAGACACACCTACGAAAAGGAAACTGACTCCGACTTCAAGAATATTCGAAAAGTAGACGATTTTGTTAAACATATGAAGGGTCTAAGCGATGAAAAAATGAAAGGCGCAAATAACCAAGATGTGCATAAGTAACAAAAAAATAAAATCCAAAAGATAAAAGGAAATCCCTGTGTTAGACACAGGGATTTTTGATTTAATATGTTCGGTACAATATGCAAAACTTCAAAATTTCTTCCAAAATTTTGATGGGAAATTAAGCAAAATTAATAGGTTGAGCACTTGAAATTTTTAATGAAAAATGATAAAATAAGGGTTCGTATAGTAATGGGGAAAGAGAAATGGAAATAGAACTAAAATACACAATTTCCAAGGATGAAATCCTTGATAAAATTTGGACTGACGAGGAAATAAGCCAGTTGGAAATTACAAATAGCAGAAAAGAAAAACTTTTCACTACAGTTTATTTCGATACCAAAGATTACAGATTAATGAAGGAAAAAATAGCATTGCGAATAAGATATACTGGAGAAAAAACAATTGCAACCCTCAAAAATCTGGTAAAGGGCCAGGGACATATACACAAGAGAGAAGAAATAGAAGTAGAGATAGATGGAATGCCGCAAGTTGTTGATGTTGGGATATTTCAAACAGGAAAGCTAGGGTTGGACTTGGCGAAAATAACAGGAAATATGGAACTTGTGTCCATAATGGAAACAAAGTTTAAAAGAAAAGCTATAATACTAGAATACGGAAAGGCTCAAATAGAGTTGGCACTAGATAAAGGGAAGGTATCAGCCGCAGGCAAGGAAAAATCCATTTGCGAAATGGAACTTGAATTAATTAATGGCCCAGAAAGCGATTTGCTTAGGTTGGGAGAGCAGATTGTGGGTAAATATAAATTAAAACCAGAAGAAAAAAGCAAGTACCAAAGAGGACTTCAACTTTTGGATATGTGTTAAAGGAGAATATAAAATGAAAAGCAATTTAATTTCAAAAGAAAACAACAAAGCAAGATTTACTATGGAATTCACACCAGAGGAACTAGAACAAGGAAAGGTAAAAGCTTATCAAGCATCAAAAGATCAATTTACTATTGATGGTTTTAGAAAAGGTAAGGCACCTAGAAGCATTATTGAAAAGCACTATGGTAGTGAAATCTTTGTAGAGGAAGCTATTAATACTGTGTTTAATGATGCTTATCCAAAAGCCCTTGAAGAGCTGAATTTGGAAGTAATAGACAGACCAGCTGTTGAATTTGGGAAATATGAGCCAGGCAAAGCATTTGAAGCAACTATAACAGTTCCAGTATATCCAACAATAGAAGTTAAGGATTACAAAGGAGTTAAGATAGAAAAAATAGAAACAGAATTAAAAGACGAAGAACTTGAAGAAGAAATGACAAAGCTTTTAAAGAAGCATGCTAGAATGGTAGAAGTCGAAAGACCGGTAAAAGATGGCGATACTGTTTTAATTGATTACAAAGGATTTGTAGGAGATAATCAATTCGAGGGAGGCACGGCAGAAAAATATCCACTAAAAATAGGATCTGGAAACTTTATTCCTGGATTTGAAGAGCAATTAATTGATACTAAAGTAGGCGAAGAAAAAGATGTAAAAGTTACTTTCCCTGAGGAATACCATGCACCTGACTTAGCAGGAAAAGAAGCTGTTTTCCAATGCAAAGTTCATGAAATAAAAGAAGAGCAAATTCCAGAAAAAAATGACGAATTTGCTAAAGATTCAAGTGAATTTGAAACATTAGCAGAGCTAGAAGCAGATATGAAAGAAAAACTAAAGGAAAGCAAAGAATTCCAAGCTGAAAGAAAAATGAAAGACAATGTAATTGAAAAAATTTACAATGCAAATGAGATAGACATTCCAGAAGTTATGATAGAAGATGAGCAAAATGCAATGATCCAAGAGTTTGAGCAACAACTAAGAAGTCAAGGTATGGGGATTGAACAATACCTAGGATTTATGGGCCAAGAAATGGCAGACTTCAAAAAACAAATTGAAGAAGATGCTCAAAGAAGAGTTAAAACAAGAATGATTATATCTGCAATTGCAGAAGCAGAAGGAATTACCGTTTCTCCAGAAGAAGCAGAGGAAGAAATAGGAAACATGGCTAAGACTTATGGCCTTGATGTAGATAAAATTAAAGAAATGTTAGGTCAAGACAACCTTAAATTTATTGAAAAAGATATAAAAATGAGAAAAGCTATTGACCTAATATATGAAATGGCTGAAATCAAATAAGAAAAGAGGAAAAAAATGAATCTTATACCTTATGTAGTAGAAGAAACGGGAAAAGGAGAAAGATCTTACGATATTTTTTCTAGACTATTAAAAGATAGAATAATATTTATAAGTGGAGAAATAGATGAAAACACAGCAAATGTTGTGGTTGCCCAGCTACTATTTCTAGAAGCAGAAGACTCAACGAAAGATGTTTCCATCTATATTAACAGCCCAGGAGGCTCTGTCACAGCGGGAATGGCAATATATGATACTATTCAATATATTAAGCCAGAAGTTACCACTATTTGCGTAGGTCTGGCTGCTAGTATGGGAGCATTTCTACTGTCCTCAGGCAGCAAAGGTAAAAGATTTGCCTTGCCTAATGCTGAAGTAATGATACATCAACCATTGGGAGGCGCTAGAGGCCAAGCAGAAGATATAAAAATCCATGCAGAGTGGATAATAAAAACAAGGCAAAAACTAAATGAGATCTTGAGTAAAAACACAGGAAAAACCATCAAAGAAATAGAAAAAGATACAGATAGAGATAACTTTATGTCAGCAGATGAAGCCTGCAAATATGGCATCATAGACAAGGTTATTAAGGAGAGAATATAATGTCAAAAGACAACGAAAAAATAGAAATAAGCTGTTCCTTTTGTGGGAAAGCACAAAGCCAATCAAAAAGACTAGTGGCAGGTCCTGATGTTTATATCTGTGATGAATGTGTAGGCCTTTGTCAAGAAATAATAAACAGCGAATTGGAATTAATAAAAGATCAAGAAACAATTTTGCCTGAAGAAGAGATGGTATTATTAAAGCCAGAAGAAATAAAAGAAAAGTTGGATCAATATGTAATCGGACAATTGGAAGCAAAGAAAACTTTGGCAGTAGCTGTATATAACCACTACAAAAGGATTATGGCTCTCAAAGAGGGATTATCAAATCCTGTAGAAATACAGAAAACTAATGTGATTATGATTGGAGGAACAGGATCAGGAAAAACTTTGCTGGCACAAACTTTAGCTAGAATATTAGATGTGCCATTTGCAATTGCAGATGCAACAGCTTTGACTGAAGCAGGGTATGTAGGTGAGGATGTTGAAAATATTTTGCTTAAACTTATGCAAGCAGCTGACTTTGATTTAGAGAAAGCACAAAAAGGCATAATCTATGTTGATGAAATCGACAAGATTGCAAAAAGGTCAGAAAATCCGTCCATAACTAGAGATGTAAGTGGCGAAGGAGTTCAACAAGCATTGCTAAAAATACTTGAAGGAACTGTTGCAAATGTACCTCCTCAAGGAGGAAGAAAGCACCCTCATCAAGAGTTTATTCCATTTGACACAACAGATGTAATGTTCATCTGTGGCGGAGCATTTGAAGGATTAGATAAAATAATCAAAAAAAGAATGGGTGAAAAAATCATAGGGTTCAACTCAGACATTAAAGGCAAAGATAAAGCAAAAAAATCTGATGATTTTCTTAACAATATAGAGCCTGAAGACTTGTTGAAATTTGGATTAATTCCAGAGTTCATAGGAAGGCTTCCTGCTATAGTAACATTAGAAGACCTTACAGAAGAAATGCTAATCGACATAATAACCAAACCAAGGAATGCTATCCTTAAGCAATACGAACAACTGCTTGCAATGGATGGAGTAGAATTGGTTGTAGAGGAAGAAGCAATTAGAGCAATAGCTCATAAGGCGATTTCCAAAAAAACAGGAGCTAGAGGGTTAAGAGGCATATTTGAAGAACTAATGAAAGACATAATGTATGAGGTTCCATCCAAAACAGAAATAAGTAAATGTGTAATAAACAAAAACACAGTAGAAAAGAAGGAAGAGCCAAAGTACCAACTAGAAGAAAATATAGAAACAGAAAAAAATAAAACAGCATAAGATAAGGCGGCCTTGGTCGCCTTATTAAAAAATCTTATGCGGGAGGATCTAATGGAGAAAGACGAAAAGAAAATAGGAATAGAAAACGAAGAAGAACAACAAAGGGAAGAAGAAATTAGAATAATAGACGAAGAGTTTATGGGAGAGGAACATCAAGCCAAAGATGATAAAGATTTGATAACCCTACCTTTAATACCACTTAGGGGGATAACCATATTCCCAAACATGGTTATTCATTTTGATGTTGGCAGAGAAAAATCAATAAATGCTATAGAAAAAGCCATGATTACAAAACAAAGGGTTTTTTTAGCTACTCAA
Organism: uncultured Oscillospiraceae bacterium; assembly: GCA_964370515.1. Classification (GTDB taxonomy): domain Bacteria; phylum Bacillota; class Clostridia; order Peptostreptococcales; family Anaerovoracaceae; genus CAYJHC01. Next base: position 6,369 of record CAYJJM010000036.1, read on the forward strand.
AAAGATGACAAAATAGATTTGCCCACATCCAAAGACTTTTATAGAGTAGGAACTATAGCAAAGGTTAAGCAAGTACTTAAACTTTCAAACGACTCTGTTAGAGTTTTGGTAGAAGGATTAGAAAGAGGGAAAATAGAAGAAATTATTTCAGAAACCCCATTTTTTAAGTGTTCTGTAGAACAATTTGTCATTGAAAAAATATATGAGCCAACACCACAAGAAGAAGCCTTGAAGAGAATGATACTTGATAAATTTGATGACTACTTAGAGCTTTCCGAAGGAATACCATCTGATGTATACCTTGCAGTAGAAAGTATAGAAGAACTAGGCAATCTATGTGATATTATGACATCTCATTTAAATATAAAGGTGGAAAAGAAACAAGAACTTTTGGAAACTTTCAAGATTGAAGATAGACTTAACATGTTAGATAAGATTTTAACTGAAGAAATCGAAATATTAAACATTAAAGGTGAAATTTCCAGAAAAGTTAAATCTCAGATGAATAGAAATCAAAAGGATTACTACCTAAGAGAGCAGATGAAAGTTATACAGGATGAATTAGGCATGGAGGAAGACCCTGAAGAAGAAATTGAAAATTGGAAGAAGCAATTAAAAAAATTAAAACTTTCCAAAAAAACAGAAAAGAAAATAGAAAAAGAAATCAAACGATTTGCAACACTTCAGTCATCATCAGCAGAAGCTTCGGTAGTAAGAACTTATGTAGAAACCATATTGGAACTACCTTGGAATAAGGAAACAGAAAACAACAAAGACATTTTGGAAGCAGAAAAAATACTAGAAGAAGATCACTATGGACTAAAAAAAGTAAAAGAAAGAGTAGTAGAATATCTTTCTGTTATTGAGCTTGCCAAAGAATTAAAAGGACCAATACTTTGCTTGGTTGGCCCGCCAGGAACAGGCAAGACATCAATAGCCAAATCAATAGCCAGGGCAACATCAAGGGAATTTGTTAGAATGTCACTAGGTGGAGTAAGAGATGAAGCTGAAATAAGAGGACATAGGAGAACCTATATAGGTGCAATTCCAGGTAGAGTAGTAAACTCAATAAAAGAGGCCGGTACCAAAAATCCTGTTTTTCTTTTTGATGAAGTAGATAAAATTGGTGCAGATTTCAAGGGAGATCCGGCATCTGCTCTTCTTGAAGTCCTAGACCCTGAACAAAACAAAGAATTTATGGATCACTACCTTGAAATACCCTTTGACTTATCTAAGGTAATGTTTATTGCAACTGCCAATACAGCAGACACAATACCAAGACCCTTGCTAGACAGAATGGAAGTAATTGAGGTAACAGGTTATACTGAAGAAGAAAAACTAAATATTGCCAAGAACTATTTGGTTCCTAAAAAAATAAAGGAACACGGACTTAAAGAAGAAAATGTCGCTATAACAAAAAGTGCAATAGCCGATATAATTAACTATTATACAAGGGAGTCAGGCGTTAGAAACTTAGAGAGGGAAATAGCTAATCTTTGTAGGAAAGTAGCGAAGAAAACACTGGTAAACAAAAAAGAAAGCTTTGAAATCACTGCCAAAAATCTTCAATCCTATTTGGGAAAGAAGAAGTTTAGATATGACATTATTCAAGGGAAAAAGGAAGTAGGCGTAACTACGGGATTGGCATGGACAGCAGTTGGGGGAGACACCCTATTCATAGAAACTGTTGCAGTAAACGGAAGCGGCAAATTGCTCCTTACAGGACAGATGGGAGATGTAATGCAAGAGTCTGCCAAAATAGCTTTAAGCTATATTAAGTCAAAGGCAAAAGAATTTGGAATAGATGAAAGCTACAAAGATAAGGATATACATATGCACATTCCAGAAGGGGCTATTCCCAAAGATGGACCTTCTGCAGGAGTGACTATGTGCCTTGCCATGTTATCGACATTAATAGATAGAAGTGCCAAACAAGACATAGCTATGACAGGAGAAATAAGCCTTAGAGGACATGTTTTACCTGTAGGCGGAATAAGAGAAAAAGTTATGGCAGCCCATAGAGCAGGAATAAGAAAGGTTTTACTGCCTTTTGAAAATGAAAAAGATATTGAGGATGTTCCTGAAAAAGTTAGAAAAGAGATAGAATTTGTTCTTTTGAAAACAGTAGATGATGCAATTAGAGAAGTTATAGAGGAAAAGTAGTCCATTGAAAGTGAAACAAGCAGAAATTGTTGCAGTTGCAGCAAAACCATATCAATATCCCCAAGATGAAATGCTGGAAATTGCCTTTGTAGGAAGATCAAATGTAGGTAAATCATCTCTTCTTAATCTTCTTACAAACAGGAGAAAACTAGCAAAAGTCAGTGGAAGTCCTGGAAAAACCAGAACCATTAATTTCTATGAAATCAATGGGGAGTTTAGGATAGTAGATTTACCAGGATATGGCTATGCAAGGGTTTCAAAAGAAATAAGTGGAACCTGGGGCAAGATGATAGAAACTTATCTCAAAAAAAGAGAAAACTTAATTAAGGTTGTGCAGCTGGTTGATATAAGGCATCAGCCATCAGCACTAGATATTCAAATGTATGATTATCTTAAATACTATGGACTTGATGGATTGGTTGTGGCAACGAAAGCCGATAAAATACCCAAAAATCAACTCCAAAAATACTTAAAAACCATAAAAAAAACCTTGGACTTAAAAGAAAATGATATAATAATTCCAGTGTCCACATTAAACAGGAGTGGGTATGAGGAATTGTTAATGGCTATGGAAGATTTACTAGAAACCAATGTTTAAAAAATGTTCGAAACCAACAAAAAATAAGGAGGTAATGGAATGTTTCATATTTTAGGATTTCAAGTTATTTTCAAAAGAATAAAGGCCATAAGATTTATGATGGTGGATAAAAAGGTACCTATTAGGAAAAAATTAATAGTAGTGTTTGGCCTAATATATTTATTTAGTCCTATAGACCTTATTCCCCTTGTAATCTTTCCAGTTGCCTTTTTAGATGATATAATAATATGGACATGTATTTTATACTACTTAAGAGATATTTTGGACTCCTATTGGATGGGAGATAAGCCTCAAGATTATTCAAAAAAATTTGATAAAGACAAAATAATAGAAGATGTAGAGTTTACTGTTGATGAAAAAGAATAGGAGGGCAAGAGATTGGAAGATAGAGAAACCGTTGGAAAAATCCTTATAACCCAAGAAGAAATCTTAAATAGAGCAAAAGAAATCGGAAAGGAAATTTCTAAAGATTTTGAAGGAGAACAAATTGTCATAGTGGGAATCTTAAAAGGGGCTGTTCTTTGGATGGCAGATGTAGTAAAAAACATAGAATCAGATGTCATTTTAGACTTTATGGCAGTAAGTAGCTACGGTAAAGAAAAAAAGACAACAGGTATAGTGAAAATATTGAAAGATATAGATGCAGATATTGAAGGAAAAAATGTTATAATAGTTGAGGATATAGTAGACTCAGGCATAACACTTAACTACTTGAAAACATACTTCAAGAATAAACTGGCAAAGAATATAAAAATCTGCACACTTTTGGACAAACCTTCTGGCAGAAGGGCAGAGGTTCAAGTTGATTATGTAGGATTTGAAGTAGAAGATATGTTCATAATTGGATATGGTTTAGACTATGACCAAAGGTATAGACAACTTCCTTATATAAGCTATTTAGAATAATAAGGAATTGAAATTAGTTATTTTTTATAATTATATAAACTATGCAAAAAAAGCAGAAGATTTTAGGAGGAAATATGGCACACGAAGTAAAAATAGGAATATCAAACAAGCATATTCACTTAAGCAGAGAACATGTAGATGCTCTTTTTGGAAAGGGATACAAACTTACACCAACAAAAGATTTAGTTCAACCGGGACAATTTGCCTGTGAAGAAAAGCTAGATGTTGTGGGTCCAAAAGGAACTTTAAAAGGACTTAGAATTTTAGGACCAGAAAGACCTGAAACTCAAGTGGAACTTGCAATTACAGATGCAAGAACAGCAGGGATTAAGGGAGACATAAGAGAATCAGGGAAACTGGATGGAACGCCGGGATGTAAACTTGTGGGGCCTGCAGGAGAAATTGAAATAGAAAAAGGTGTTATGGTTGCCCTTAGACATATACATTTATCACCGGCACAGGCTGAAGAAATAGGAGTTAAAGATAAAGATTTTGTTAAATTCCAAATAGAAGGAGAAAGAAAACTTATATTTGATAGGGTTCTTATTAGATCTGGTGATGGACATGAAAAAGAAGCTCATATAGACACAGATGAAGGAAATGCAGCTGGAGTAGGTGGAGATGCTGTAGGAATAATAATCAAATAGCAAGCAAAGATTGAAATAGAAAAACTAAGAAAGGGAGAACTTTCATGAAAAAGATATTAGCATTTTTGCTTATAATAGTTTTGACTGTTGCCCTTGCTGGCTGCGAGTCCCTTACTTCTAGGCTTTATGAGGGAGGAGAAATGTCAGTAGATGTTCCGCCAGATTGGAAGGCTAGCTATAGTGAAGCAACTAACCAATTGACGGTTGAGGATACTGGTGAAGAAGGCTCAGGAGGATATATAACATTCCAACTTATAGGCGAAGAACTAACAGCAGAGCAAGCAGCAACCTTGTTTGAAGGAACCATTGGAACTCATCAATATGAGGACCTTGGAACAGAAACTATAGGTGGGCTGGAGATGAAAGCTGTAAGCTTTACATATGATGGGATGAGCTACAGGCTTTACGGTGGAAATGTTCATAATGGACAACAATTTATGGTAACTTCAGTAAATCTGCCAGACGAAACAAAAGAAAAATCAGTTTTGGAAAGTTTCGCCTTTATATAGCGCAAAATATTCGAAGTTGTAAAGATAATAAAACTTGACAAAAGCAAGAAATATATGCTAAAATCTTATTCAAAGGCGATGACAGGAAGAAAACATTAGAGGCCCTCTCAGAGAACCGATGGTTGGTGTGAATCGGCGTGTGGTGCTAATGTATATACTCACCCTCGAGCTGCCAGTCTGAACACTTCAAGTAAGATTGGACGTGCACACTACGTTATAGGTGAAACCTTGTTAGAGGTTAAGAGGATTTTTGAGTAATCAAAAATTGAATCGGGGTGGTA
>CAYJJM010000037.1:0-6111 GCA_964370515.1 uncultured Oscillospiraceae bacterium
CTTTTTAGGTATCTTGTATTTTCCGCATTTGGGCTTTCTAAAATAGTTTTTTTGATTTCACGGATAATTCTTTCCTTCATTTCTCCAGCTGCCGCCTTGGTAAATGTAACCACCAAAAGTCTATCCAGTGATACTCTTTCTTCCAAAACAAGTTTTTTTATCCTTTCAACTAAAACTGATGTTTTGCCTGAACCTGCTGCCGCCGACACCAAAACACTTTTATCTAAAGTTTCTATAGCTTTTATTTGCTCCTCTGACCAATTTGCCATATAAGCCTCCTTTTTTCTACATATAATTATATCATTATGCTATAATTATGTGTAAGCAATTTTTGATTTTATGAGGTGGAAAATGACAAAAGATAAAAAACCAACAGTACTTATGATATTAGATGGATTCGGCGTAGGGTCAGATTCATCAAAAAGTGCAATTGCAAAGGCAAGCAAGCCTAACCTAGATAAGTATATTTCTTCTTATCCTATCACCACATTAGGTGCAGCAGGAGAAAAAGTAGGTTTACCTACAGGACAAATGGGGAACTCAGAAGTGGGCCACTTAAATATAGGCGCAGGGAGAATTGTTTATCAGGATTTGAGTAAAATTTCTAGAGATATAATATCTGGAGCACAGGTTAATAACAGAGCATTACATAGAGCAATGAGTCTTGCAAAGAAAAAGAAAAAGACCCTTCACCTATTTGGGCTTCTTTCTGATGGCGGTGTTCACAGTCACATGGATCATTTGTTTGCACTTTTAAACATGTCTCTTTTGGAGGGTGTTGAAAAAGTTGCTATCCATTGTTTTTTGGATGGTCGAGATGTGTCTCCCGATAGCGGTATTGATTTTCTTAGAATTTTAACCGACTATATAAACATGCTTGATATAGGCAACATATCAACCATATCAGGTAGATATTATGCAATGGACAGAGACAATCGCTGGGATAGGGTAGAGCTTGCTTATGATGCCTTGACAGGAAGTGAAAATCCAAAAGTGAAAAAAGAATCCAACGCCATAGAAGCCATCAAAAGATCTTACGAAGACGGCGTGCAAGATGAGTTTGTTATACCTACTGCTATTGAAGGAGGTTCCTTTGTTGAAGATGGCGATAGCATTATTATGTTTAACTTTAGGCCAGACAGGGCCAGAGAAATATCTAGAGCTTTTGTAGATGAAAATTTTGACGGATTCAAAAGAAAGAAAGTTTTAAAAAATCTAACTTATGTTACAATGACCGAATATGACAAAACCCTAGAAAATGTTCTTGTTGCCTACCCTAAGGAAGACTTAAAAAACACCTTGGGACAATGGGTTGCAAAGAAAGGTTTGAGCCAACTTAGGATTGCAGAAACAGAAAAATATGCACATGTTACATTTTTTTTCAACGGCGGAGTAGAAGTTCCTTTTGAAAATGAAGATAGAATATTAATTCCTTCCCCAAAAGTTGACACCTATGACCTAAAGCCTGAAATGAGTGCTCACGAGGTTACCAAAAGAGTAATTGAAGAAATTGATAAAGACAAGTATGACTTAATTATACTTAATTATGCAAACCCTGACATGGTTGGACATACAGGTAATATGGAAGCTACTGTACAGGCAATAGAGGCTTTAGACAAATGTTGTGGGCAAGTAGTTGAATCTGTTCTATCCAAAGGTGGGCAAGTTATTATTACTTCCGACCATGGCAATGCAGACTTGATGCTAGATAAAGATGGGAAAACTGTAACCGCACACTCTCTAAATCCAGTACCTCTAATATATATATCAAATTCACCTCGTCCTCTTAGAGAGGGCGGATTTCTTTCCGATATTGCACCTACCGTTTTGGAAATTCTTGGTCTGCCGGCTCCTTTTGAAATGACTGGAGAATCTTTAATCAAAGGTGACTAATATGCAGCTGTGAAACCTTAACTTTGGCCTTTCGCAGATTTGATATCTACCATACTTGGCAAACTTACAAAAGCCCTCACTGTTTGTGGGGCTTTTGTTCTGTTTTTTTCTTTCGCTATCTATACCTTTTACTCTTTGCCAACCAGATATATCGGTGCAGCAGATAATAAATATTAATGTGCTATTTTTATCTTTATTATTTTTTACTGTTGCTTTTGCTATTTTCTGTTGCTTAAATCTTTTTTATAAAGTTCCTCAAAATCCGCAGTAGGCATTGGCCTTGCCAATAGATACCCTTGCGCCATATGGCATTTAGCAAGTTTCAAGAACTCTAATTGTTCTTCTGTTTCTACACCTTCTGCAACACTAATCATACCTAGTTCATCAACCATCTTCAAAGTTCTTTCCATAATTATAGCGCCTTTTTTGTTACTACTGCTATCATCCAAAAAACTTTTATCTAGCTTAACTATATCAACATCTATAGTCTTGAGTATTCCTAACGAAGAATACCCTGCCCCGAAATCATCCATAGATAATGTGAATTTTGCTTTGTGCAGGTCATCTACTATTTTGACTAATGCATTTTCATTTTCAACTATTGTTCTTTCTGTAAGTTCTATTTCAATATATTTTGATGGTATATCATATTTATCCACTATTCCTTTAATTTCTTTTACAAAGTTAGGGTTTGAAAAATGTACTCTAGAAAAATTAACAGATATTGTAATTGGTTCTACCTTTTCTTCTATCCATTTTTTTATCATTTTGCATACATTTTCTAACATATACATATCTAGTTGTAATATGAAACCATTTTGCTCAAATATAGGTATAAACTGATCTGGGTATATAAACTTTCCATCGTTTTCTTTCCATCTAACAAGCGCTTCTGCACCTTCAATTGTTCTATTTTCCACACTATATTTTGGTTGTAAAAATACTTTGAATTCTTCTCTTTCAAGTGCTACTTGCATCTTATTTGTGATTTCTGTTTTTTGCAACAGTTTTTCTTTAAATGCATCATCATAGTCACAAATAACTTCATTGTTTTCTTTGGCATAGTTATGTGCCATTACTACATTATTTACTATATCATTGACATCTGTTTCGCCTTTTGGAATAAAGTACCTACCATACCTAAACTCTATTTTGTGAATTTGCGCTATATCTAAAGTTTCTCTAAACTTTCTTTCATACTCATACCTGGTTTTTTCTAGGTTATCAAAAGCTTTTAAGTCCAAATAATAAGAATTCATCCGTGCCTACTCGCCCCTGCTTGAAGAAAGGTGCTTTTGCGTTTTTGCCTGTTTCCGCTATTGTTTTTATTACTCTATTTCCGCTTTCAAAGTCAAACAACTCATTTATTGCTTTAAAATTAATTATATCCATTTTTACTATAGCAAACTCTTTGTTCTTTTCTCTTTTTAGTATTTCTAGTATATCTATCTTAAGCTTGGTTAAAATTGGTATTCCCGTCAAATCGTCATAATATGCTGCTCTTTCTATTCTTTTAACTGCCCCTCTTCTAAACAATACAATCCCTACAATAGCAATGACTGAAATTACAATAATTTGTAAATTAAATAATTCAACTTGGTTTGTAATTTCATTAGTTCCTTCTGCTATAACAGTTTCTGGTACCACAATCACAATATACCAATCATTATAATTCAAAGGTCTATACTCTGCAATCCTGCTATCTCCAATCCCTATATTATAGTTTATTTCTCCTTTTAACCTTAGTTCTATATTACTTTTCATTTCCTCTAAAGATGTTCCACCGGTAAACTCAAAGGTTTCTAAAGTCGCAAATAGGTCATCGGTTGCTACTGTATATGAGTTTTCTGTAGCCGCTATGATTTTCCCTTCTTTATCAATAATAAAATTATATCCCCGTCCTTCAAACGATTGAAGAATCATATCTTCTAATGCACTTATAGGGAGCTCAGCCAGCAAAATGCCTTCTACTTCTTTTTCAGTTCTTATGGGCGTTGATATATACACTATCTCTTCTTTTGTATATTCAGAATAATAAGGACGAGTCATCACTGTTTTTCCCTCTTTAATCTCATCCAAAAAATCCAAATGGGACATATCTACAATTTCTCCGTTAGACATTATCCCTATTCCATTTAAATCTAGCACTGAGATGCTTTGAAAATCTTGATAAACTTCTATCGCCTTTACAAAATCAACAATTCTCTCTTCATCTTCACCTATTAGTACAATGCTTTTTGCTATCCCTTTTATAAACGCCAGGTCGTTTTCCAACTTTATATTTGCAGTATATTGTTGTTGATCAGATATTTCACTTAAAGTTGTTCTTGTGATTGCTTCTAGCTTTTCATTAATGTTTTGGTCATAGTTAACTATAGCCCAAACAAATATACCTGCAAACAAAATTACAATTCCTAAAACAATTAGCTCTTTTCTTCTCTTTTTCATAAATACCTCTTAGTCTCAGTCTATTTTCTAAAGTCTTGTTGCCATTCCCAACAAATATATATAAAACTTTTTGACATACTCATTATATTCCTTTATCTTTCTTTGGTCAATCTCTATCCAATTTTATTTTACATTTAACATCAGCTATAATTTTCCAATTTTTAATTTATTTCGTCATATTTCAAAACAGTAAACAAAAAAACAATTTGCTAACTGTTGATATATTTTATCATGTTTTAAAGTATTTAATACTTTTGAAAAATTTTCTTTTTTTTCATTCTTTATATTCATTATATTTTGCCTTAACTACTTGAAAACATCCTCCTATGGTATTATTATGGACATAGGCGAAAGAATTTTCAAAGCTATTTCGTATATGATATTTCAATAGGAGAAATTTTGAATGCAAGAAGATTTTGATATGCTAGCACTATCAGTTATCGATGAAATTCCATATGGCAAGGTGTCTACCTATGGGCAGGTTGCCAATTTGATGGGTTTCCCTCATCATGCAAGGCATGTTGGTAAAGCCTGTTCACGAAGTTCTTATTATGGGAATTTCCCCTGCCACAGGGTAGTTAGTCAAAGCGGTAAGCTTGTAACTGGCTGGGCAGAACAAAAGCTTTTGCTAGAAAAAGAAGGAATTAAGATCCTTTCAAATGGACTGGTTGATATGAAGCATTTCCTTTGGGATGGGTCTTCATAGTTTTATCTAAATGAAACTATTTTTATTCCCCCAACTTCATCCTTACATATTCTACCCATAGGCTAATGGTTTTTCATTTTTCTCCATTTTCCATTTTTTCTCTCTTTTCCTAACCTTACCACTAAATTAAAAACAAGAAAATAGAGTAAAGGTTTCCTTTCACTCTATTTTATAAAACAACATATCAGCTATTTTCTTAAATGCTTTCAGTTACTCGTCTTCTTTTTCTTCCAGTTCTTTTACATATTTCACCAACTGTGCCACTTTATTTTTGGAAGTAAAATCTGCTTCTTCGTTCTGTGCATTTATTATAATTTTGTCTTCAGCCTTTAATTTTTTCGGATCATTTTTTGACATTGTGCGAGCCATTCCTTTAAGCATATGCTTATAAATTCTACTTAAGTTATCATATTTTAAGCCCCCTTGGAAGTAAAATATTTTAGACCTTCTAGCAAGAAAGGGTCCTATTTTTTCTTCTACTCTTTCTCCTATCCCAACCTTTGTTTTTTTGTCTTTTGGATCTGAAATGCCCACTACAAAAATTATAATATTTTTCATTTTTCTTCTTTCATAACATTTTGTAATTGCGTCCAACCCTTCAATATTGCTTGCATATATTCCTGATCCGAAAATAATGTTATCATATCTTTCTAGTGCTCTAATTCTTGTTTTTTTATATTCCATAATATCGCAGTCTAATTCTTCTTGTATCCATTCTGCATATTGTTTTGTGAACCCTTGTCTGGAATGGTAGATAATTAAAGTTTTCATAGTTGGTCTCCTTTTACTTTTTCTTTTACTTATATTGGGTTTTTTAATAGCAATTATATTTTATCATCTTTCTTTTGATTTGCACAGCTACCCTCCTCCAAGGATATGAATTATTTTAACTACATCTCCTTCTTTTAAGCAATATGAAGAATAGCTTGAGTTTAAAAGTTGCTCCTTATTAACCCAAACAGCAAATGCCTTGCCTTGCTGCATCTCTAGGACATGCTCAATAGTTGTTCCCTCTTTAAGTTCCATTTCTTTTTTATTAATAATAACTTTCATTCTTATATCCA
>CAYJJM010000037.1:6121-10941 GCA_964370515.1 uncultured Oscillospiraceae bacterium
CTCAAGCCCTAGTCTCTCTATTGTTTCATTTGTTGGTACCCCTGTTTCCATATCCCAATTTGCATACTCATAATAAGAGTCTAGCGCAGCTTCAAATTCTTCTTTGGTAAATTGTAGTACTTGTCCATCAGCTGCAACAATTGGCAAAAATGCTTTTTTAGGCAAGGTGTCATCTTTTCTTCCAAATCCAAGTTTCGCATTAAATAATCTCATCATCACTATTCGTCTTTCGCCTATCTCCTGCAACTCTTCTATAGATGTTTCCCAACCTATTCCGTATTTGCAAAACTCTATTAGTTCTTCAGGTCCGTAAAGTTGCCATGCTGGTCCCCAAGCAAATTGGCACAAACAAAGAGTATCCATCATTGAATAAAACTTTTGCGTTGCATAAGCAAACTTAGCTTTATTACTATCCAATATACCATAACCATCTATTCTTTCAAAGTCTTCAAGCATATTTACCCATAACCAATTTTGGTTATCCTCTGGAGCCATAAGTGCAGGGTCATGTTCTGAAGATTGATGATCTGCACCGAATGGATTAACCGCATAATTCACAGCTAGATTAGGTTTGAATTGTGCCATATGAGCAGGCCACTCTTGCTTTTTACAGGTGACAACTAAATCTTCTGCTCCCTTTCCAATCTTTATCGCCGCTTCATAACTTCCTTCTGCAAGTAACTCACCTATTCCTTCTTCTCTGTTTGCTATTTTTTTGATGAGTTCAGAAAAATATTCGCCTTTTCCATATCTTAAGTCCATGCCATCTGTGTCCTCTAAGGTTAATATCCCTTTTTCAAAGCAATCCATTGCCCAGGCAATAGTGGCACCACAAGAAATTGTATCTAAGCCATACATATTACAAAGTTGATTTGCCTCACAAAGATCAGCTAAGTCTGTGTTCCCACAATAAGAACCAAATGTTGCGCAGGTCTCGTATTCAGGTCCCCCGTATTCAGGAAGAACCCTTTCAGGTATGCTTACTGACCCTTTACAAGCAATAGCACAGGCATGGCAAGTTTCTCTTTTAACAAGAATGGTAGATGTAATAGTTTGCCCACCTATTTTGCTCCATTCTTTCATGCTCCCTTTATCCCAGTTAAATGAAGGAAGTGATCCAGAGGCTGCATGGCCTTCAACAACTCCTGCAGAGCCATGAAGTGAGGTTCCTGCCACACTCGGGTTTGCCGCTATTCTTTCTCTAACATCCAAAGTAAGTTTCTTTAATCCTGCAGGATCCACGGCCTTTGGGCTAGGAACTTTCTTGAAAACAATTGCCTTCAACATTTTAGAACCCATTACGGCTCCAACACCGTTTCTACCATTAGCTCTGCTTCTTCTGTGCATTATAGAAGCAAACTTAACCAAATTTTCTCCTCCAGGTCCTATTATTGAGGATTCTACTTTTGATTCACCTAGATCTTCTTCTATAAGTTTTTCTACATCTCCTGTAACTTTGCCCCACATCATATCTGCTTCTCTAAGTTGAATATTATCTTTTTCCACATAAAGGTATACTGGGCTCTTTGATTTTCCCAATACCACAATGGCGTCGTATCCATTAGCTTTAACAGCTGCCCCAATATAGCCTCCTACCTGTGAATCCCCTATTGTTCCCGTCAAAGGACTCTTGGTGGTTACATTCATTCTGCTTTGTCCACTAATAGGAAGACCTGTCAAAGGAGAAACGGCAAATATCAATGCATTCTCAGGGTCTAAGGGTTCAACTTTAGGATCCATATTTTTAAACATCAAATACATTCCTAACGCAGAACCTCCTGGATATTTCCTGTAAATTTCACTATCTAAGGTTTCCACTCTCGTGCTCTTTTCTGTTAGATTTATATATAAAATACGTGCTTCTTGAAACATTTCTTTTTAACCTTTCTAGTTGAAATCCCAAAGTGAAACTTTGGGATTTCTTTTTTTCTGTTGAAGTAATATTCAAAAAGAAATCTTACCTCCATTAGTTTTTTGTTTTGTTTTGTTTATAATTGTTTATAATTTTTCAATTACCTTAGCATGAACATGAACATCATATCTTTCTAGTTCTCTAAAATAAATTTCAGTGTCAATCACTTGCTCTCCTGTAAAGAATCCTTTTTCCTTAACTTGTCCTCTTCCTAGCATTTTTGCTGTGATTGCTGCTGGGTATCCTACGGAAAAATGTCCATTTGAAAGACCCCAAGGATGGTGATGCATATCTGTCTCTACTTCGTATGATACGGCTTTACCATTCTTTGTTCCTTCTACTATTACTCTTAATAGTTTCATATCGTCTGGTGTGGCTGCTGGAGCACTTGCTCCTGGTTTTGTTTCAAATATTTCAATTAAGAAATCTCTTGGTGAAACTTCTACTCCTTTTACATTGATTTTTTCTTGTTTTCCCAACCCATTTTCAATAAGGAATCTTAATCTTTCTTCAAACAGAGTAGGCAACGCAAGCTTAAATGCTACATTTTTTATTCCTTTATCTTTAAATGCGATTGGCATTGTTGCTACTTCTGAGTGAATCATGTTATATAGGTTTAATGTTCCATAAGGCTCTGGGAAGTCCACTGTCATTTTTCCTGAGAAAGGAGGTAGTTCTTCATGCTTACCATCAATAAACTCATAGTTTGTCATGGTAAATTCCTCTATTATTGTGTTTAGTGCATATGGAGGTACAAATCCATATCCTTTTGCGCTTCTATTAATTATTGCGTCTAATATTAATACAGTTTCCACTGTATCTAATCTATCTACCGCATACTTTGCTAATACATTTACAATTCCAGGAGCACTTCCCGATCCTACAATCCCTGTAATCCCTGCCTTTTTAAAGTCATCATCTCTTTTTAATTGTTCTACTGCCCAATGGAATAAACCTCCCATGTCAGTATAATTAGTTTTCGACTCTAAACAAGCATCCATTACTGCCATATTAAACACATGGGATGATCCGTTTATAACTACATCGCAATCCATTAATGCTGCTGCCAGCTTAGGCGTATCTGTTAAGTCTATCACTTTTGTTTCGACCTTATTAGAGTTAAATTGTTTTTTTCTCATTTCTAAAGCTTCATTGTTGATATCAATCAACAAGACGCCTTCTACATCTTGACTTTCAATTAAATCATATATTGCCGCAACACTCTGTCTGCCTGCTCCCCCTGTAACTGCTACTTTCATTTTTTTCTCCTTTTTTTAAATAGTTTAAATTTTTTCATACTTGTTTTGTTTATTTAATTTAATATTCATATGCTTTATTAAATATCTCAATATAATCTTTGGTTGTTATTTCTCTTGGATTTGCTTTAAATCCACATGGGTGCTTATTGCATAACTCTGCAATTATTGGAAAGTCTTTTGGTTTAACTCTATCCAATTCACTAAATTTAGGAATGTTTAATTTTTCATTAAGTTCGAAAAGTTTCTTTACACCTTCCTTCGATGCTTCTTCATTACTTAATCCATATATATCTATCCCCATTGCTTTTGCAACCAATGCATGTTTTTCCCAATTACTGCTCATGTTGTACTCTGTTACAAATGGTAAGAATATTGCATTTGCAATTCCATGAGGAATATCATAAAATCCTCCTAAACATTCAGAAAATGAATGAACTGCCCCTAAATATGAGTTTGTAAAAGCTAGACCAGCCATCATGCTTCCAAGCATCATCTCACTTCTTGCAAGAATATCAGAGCCTTCAAAAGTTGCCTTTTCAATATTTCCTGCAATTTTCCCCATAGCGCTAAAGGCCATGCTATCTGTAATAGGTTGTGCAAAATTGCAAGTATATGCCTCCAAAGCATGGGTAAGAGCATCCATACCAGTTGATGCAGTAACTATTGGCGGTACTGAAAGGGTAAGTTCAGGATCCACAATAGCCACACAAGGTGCTAATTTACAGCCATCTGACATTGAAACTTTTTTGCCTAACTCTTCTATTGTTATAACAGCCTCAAAGGTAACCTCACTACCTGTTCCTGAGGTTGTAGGTATAGCAACTGACGGTAGTAGTTCTTCTGTAAATTTTCTTGTTTTTGAATGTTGATAACAATCTCCATTTTGTGTAAGTAGCACATTAACTGCTTTTGCACTATCTAAAGCACTTCCTCCACCAAGACCTATGATAACATCTGCTTTAAACTCTCTGCCCAAGGCAGCAGCCTCTTCACAGTCTGTATCTCTAGGGTTTGGTTTCACTTTGTCAAATACACATGT
This sequence comes from uncultured Oscillospiraceae bacterium, assembly GCA_964370515.1. GTDB lineage: Bacteria > Bacillota > Clostridia > Peptostreptococcales > Anaerovoracaceae > CAYJHC01. The sequence continues at coordinate 10,332 of CAYJJM010000037.1, forward strand.
TTCTACATCTTTATCTGCTAATAGGCTTTGCAACTTTGAAACAATACCTAATTCAGACAACACCTTGTCTGAAACAATCAATGCTCTTTGTCCATAGTCTTTTGTAATAGCTCCAGCCTCTTGAAATTTTCCTATTCCAAAACAGATTTTTGTCCTATGTGTAAATTGAAAATTAAAATTTTCCATAATCATTTTGTATGCCTTTCCAACTTAGTTTTAATAGCAATATAAGTCTTCATCTTTTCTGTTTTTTATTCTATATTTTTCACTACATTCATTGCAAAGAATAGGTGCTTCCGAATAGTAAGCATCATAGAAATTCTCATTTGTTGTTAACTGCTTTCCACATTCTTTACAATAAAGAAGTTCAAACTCCTTATTCCATATTGTCCTTTTGTCACCTTCATCTTCACATAATATTGAGTCAATAGGACATACTAGCTTACATGTTGCGCACCCTAGGCACTCTTCATTTTCCTTATCTGGTGGCATAGTAACTTCCTTATTTATGCCTCTACCTTCTACAGAAAGGGCTCCTTTAACCCAATAATGACAAGCCCTAGTGCACCTACCACAAAGAATACATTCTCGCCCTTCCTTATTTTCTATT
>CAYJJM010000038.1:0-664 GCA_964370515.1 uncultured Oscillospiraceae bacterium
CTTCTCCCACATGTCCACCTGCTTCTAGCCCTTCTGCAATTACAGCATCAGCTCCCGCTCTTTCAACTCTCTTTCCAATTGCAATGGCAGCCACTACTGGGATAACAATTATTCCACTTTCTTTTAGCTTTGGTATGTATTTTCCTGGATTTCCTGCACCCGTCGTAACAACTGGAACTTTTTCTTCACACACAAGGTCTATAACTTCCTCAGCATTAGGGTCCATCAGCATTATATTCACACCAAAAGGCTTATCCGTTATCTCTCTTACTTTTTTAATTTCTTCTCTAACCCATTCAGTCGGCATTCCTCCTGCTGCAATTATTCCAAGTCCGCCCCCTGCACTTACTGCTGCTGCCAAAGAACTAGTTGCTATTTTGGCCATGGCTCCTTGTATTATTGGATATTCTATATTTAACAATTCACATATATTTTTCATTAAATTACTCCTTTAGTATTTCCTAGTTTTGCACAAGCATATTCACATAAAATTTTATAAATTCCCTATAAATATTTCTCTGCAATTCCCTTGATCTTTTTCTGCTTACCTTTTGGTTCTCACTGAGCTTCCAGTTTTAATTACATTTCAACAATGGCTGCTGCGGCACTTAGCCCGCCACCAAAGCCTGTCAAAAGGATTTTGTTTCCCTTTTTCACTTTTCCT
>CAYJJM010000038.1:674-10448 GCA_964370515.1 uncultured Oscillospiraceae bacterium
TGATTTCAGTAGTCCATCTAAAGCCATTGGTATTGTAGCCGAAGAAACGTTGCCTGTTTCTTGAATGTTAATTTGAAACTTTTCCAAAGGCTGATTCAGTTTTGTTGCAATTCCTTTTATTATTCTAAGGTTTGCTTGATGAGGAACAAAAAAGTCTATGTCATCAGCTGTAAGCCCCGTTTTTTCTAAAACTTCCGAAATAACCTCATCTACTGCTGTAACAGCAAAACGAAAAACCTTTGTTCCTCTCATATCCAAGTATTGGGGTACATCCTCGTCTTCTGTAAAAGGTGTTTTTCTATACTCTGTTCCACAAGCCAAAACCCCATCTTTATCATCATAATTTTTTACGAATGTTCCCAATACACCCTTTGCATTTTCATCATGCTCTAGCAAAACTGCTCCTGCTCCGTCTCCAAAAAGAATACAGGTATTCCTATCTTCGTAATTTGTAATTCTGCTTAATCTTTCTGTTCCAATTAAAAGTGCTCTTTTTATTTTATCTTTTTCTCTTCTTTCTTTCATGGATGATTCCATAAGTGTTGATGCAATCCAAAGTCCATATACAAATCCACTGCAGGCAGCATTCACATCAAAAGTCCTAGCATTCTCTAGATTCATCTCTCTCTTTATTATGCTTGCCATATATGGAGTTACATGGTCAGGCGTAACTGTTGCTACCACAACCAAGTCTATAGTATCCTTATCCACACCACTTATGGCTTCTGTTGCCGCTTTAATGGCCAAGTCTGCAGATTTTTCTGTTGTTGAAATATGTCTTCGCTCTATCCCTGTCCTTTCAACTATCCACTCATCATTTGTATCCACCATTGTTGTAAGTTCCTCATTTGTAAGAACTTTGGGCGGCAAATACATTCCTGATTTAATAATTTTCACTCCCACATCTAACCTCTTTCTTTAGCTTTTATTCTTGTTTTTAAAATTTTTGCAAAAATAAAGGGAGCCAAGCTCCCTTTTTCTTAAACCTTGCTTTCAATGTAAGCTACTATGTCTCCAATGTTATCAAACTTTTCTGCATCTTCATCATCGATTTCAATTTCAAATTCCTCTTCAAGTGCCATTATTATTTCTACCGCCGCAAGGGAATCTGCTTTTAAATCTTTCATAAGACTTGTTTCTGGAGCAATTTCTGCCACATCTACACCTAGATTATCCGCAATAATATTTTTTACTTTTTCTAAAACCATTTTCCTTCTCCTTTTCTTAAAAATAGTTTGGTCATCAAACTATTCACAGTGTACTATAAATTACTTTGATTGTCAAAGGTTTTTTCGATTTTTTTATTTTTATTTTTACTTTTTTTATTCATCCTCCTTTTTATTAAAAATCCAAGCTGAGAAAATAGCAGTAAATGGTACTGCAAACAATATCCCCATGCTTCCTGCAACAGATTGCAAAACCTGTTCAACAATAACTTCTAAGCTAAATAAGAAATTTAGATCTTTTGTGTTGATCATAAATAATATTACAAGAGAGAGCGAGCCCCCCATGTATGCTAAAATTAGTGTGTTTGTCATAGTTCCAATGGCATCTTTACCTATATTCATTCCTGATTTAACCAGCTTCCCAAATGATTTTTCTTTCATATGTTCTCCTAGTTCATTCATTGCAGAAGCAATGGACATGGCAACGTCCATTATGGCACCCATAGAACCTAATACAATTCCTGACCATACTAAGGCCACTAGGTTTAATTGATCTCCTGTTGAGCTTATGGTAAGGTGGGCATAAGTTTCATCTATAAATCCAGTCATTTTAAGCAAATCATTCATAAAGTATGCAATTAATGCAGCTATTACAACTCCTCCTATATTTCCTAGAATTGCAGATAATGTTTTTTTATTTGGTCCCCCTATTATTAGTAAGCTCATAAGTATAATATATATTCCTACTATGCTGGTTGCCAAATATATATTAACTCCTGCTAAAATAGCCGGTATATATACTAGAAAAACTGTTAGACATATAAGCCCCAAGGATACTATTGTAGTTATGCCTTGGCGTCTACCAATAATTATTAAGAAAACTAAAAATACCAAGGTCAATATGGACATCTTTCCCAGTCTGTCATATCCAGCAAAGGCCCAATACATTTGGCCAGAACCCGGATCGTGGGCAGAGGTCAATAGCACTGTGTCTCCCTCTTCTACAGTTTCATCTTGTACTGCATACATGCTATCTTGGTTTTGTGTTCCATAAACTTTTTCACCTTCTTGTTCTCCAGAAGTAAGCTCTGCTTCAAAAGAAACTGTTTTAGTTGTTGTAGAATAATCAGAGGTATGCCATGTAATTTCTTCCTCCACATCCAAAATTTCTATTATCTTGGCTTGCTCAACAATCATCCCATCTCCCTCAGTAGAATATGAGTTGAAAAAGGTATATCCCACATATATTAATACAAGTGAGATCAATACAACTGTAAGAGTTACTATTAAATCTAATACATTTATTTTTCTTTTTCCTTCAATCACTTTGTTTTGCCTCCTGTTTTCAGTATCCTTTATAGTATATCATATTTACAAAAAAGACTGTACATGAAATGTACAGTCTTTTTGTGTTGTTTTTTTGATTTTCAGTTTGTTTTCCTAAAACTAGCTAGAAACTAGCATTCTCAGATACTACATTTCCTCAATTTAGGATTTAATCAGGTTCTTCTTATCAGCAAGGTAACTAATAGCACCAACTACTGTAAGTCCTATCCCCCCATATCTAAGAATATCAATCATTAACCAGAAATCTGCCAAGATGCCTGTGTTTCCACTTTCTTCTAGGATTGGATAGTATTCAAGAGCCCAAGAACCTTCCCAGAATACTAGGAAGAACGAACCTACAAATCCTAATATTCCACCAAAGAATAACAATACTCCTATTCTTGCAAGGTCTCCAGGGGCAAGTTTAGTTTTAGGGCTGATAGGGTGTTTGTCAGGATCCTTAACTGTAAGTCCTCCGCATACAATTTTGAATATTATATAGAACACTACAGAGGAAAGCAAACCAACGATACCCATTAGCAAGTAGTCAGTTCCATTAATCATTATACCAAATATAGACATTAAGAACGGAAGTCCCGTAAAGAAGTATAGTCCTACTTTACCGCCTGGCATTACAAATAGGCCGTCTTTTACTCTTTCTTCCACAGGATACATCTTCCTTAACTTATGTACAAATATCGGCATTATAATATACATTCCAAGTATGAATATTACTTCCATCTTTACTATAGTTTCAAATGGGAATTGAACCAAAATAGCAGTTACGATTGCAATTGACAAAACTCCGATATAAGGAATTTTTCTTTTTTTGCTTAATTTTGTCATAAATTTAGGGAACAAGTGGTCATCTGCCATTACAAAGAATCCTCTAGAACCAGAGGCAATATATGTATTAAATATAGCACATTGTCCAATGATTGCGATTACTAAGAATCCATATCCCCAAACTTCGCCTAAGTGATGACTTAGCACAGCAGAATATCCTAAATCAGTAGCTGATTCTGCTTCTGTTGTCCAGTTTTCCCATGTGCCTGCTTCAAAGGACGCAACTCCACCCATTGTTGGAAGAACATAAGTAAGCGCAATTAGAGGCATAGCAATAAGTAATCCTTTAGGTACAACTTTCTTTGCATCTTGCACCTCTCCTGATATTACAGATACCGCCTCATATCCACAATACATCCAAACAGCTAGTGCAAATATTCCGCCCATAGCTTCTGTCACTGGAACTTCTGTCGCTATAATAGGTTCAAATGGATTAGTTTGCCAGTTGATGAAACCTACTATCGCTACAAGTCCAAATGCAGATATTACTGCAATTGCAAGAATTGTGTTTACAGCCGCAACTTCTTTTAGCCCTATTAGATTCAAAACAGTAAATATTGCTATCATACCCATTTTAGCTGCAAACTCTGCCGCTGGCGAAAATCCGATATACTGACCTGCATAACCTACTGCAAGTACTACATAAATACTGTTAGTGATGTACACTGTCATGGTGTTCCACCAACCTGCTGCAAATCCCCAGAACTCGCCATAGGCTTCCTTACCCCATGCGTAGATACCACCTTCTCTAGGAAGTATTGCCCCGCACTCTGCAAACATATTAGAGATTGGCCATGCCCATATGATTGGGAACGCCATCAAAAATATTAATGTTAATCCAGGTCCACCTGATGGAATCATTTCTTCTACACCAAATGCTCCCGCACATACCATTGAGAATACCATGAATGCTATTCCCCAGGACGAAATTTTTCGTTTTTTCAGTCCCTCAACACCGTGTAATTGTTGTTCCATTTTTTTCTCCTTTCTTTCTTAAAAAAGTAAATGAATAAAATATAAATTCAAGTTAAAATTGTAATAATGTACTAATTTTAGCACAAAAACCAAAAAAGTCAATAAATTTCCTCCAGTAATAGTTTGAATAGTTAGTAATTTTATTTTTTTGTTTAATTCTCTTTGATTAGCTCTATTAATTTTGGATTAGAGCCCTAATTTAAATGTTAAATTTAGATTGTTTAAGATGTTTTCTGCAAAAAAAAATGGGCATTTATGAAATCATAATTTTGCCCTTTTCTTTTTTTAATTTTTACTTTCCATAAACATCTTCTGTATATCTAGCCAAAAATTGCTTAGTTCTATCTTCTTTAGGATTATCAATCACATCTTTAGCCTTTCCTTCTTCTATTATTAGCCCTCCATCCATAAAAATGATTCTATCCGCAACTTCTCTTGCAAAGCTTATTTCATGAGTAACTATTATCATTGTGGTTTTTTGATCAGCTAATTTTTTTATTACCTTTAGCACTTCTCCTGTAAGTTCCGGATCTAGGGCAGATGTAGGCTCATCAAAACAAAGTATGTCAGGCCTTACAGCTAGGGCTCTTGCAATTGCAACCCTTTGTTGCTGCCCTCCTGATAGTTGATGAGGATATAAATCCATCTTGTCTTCAAGCCCCATATTCTCAAGAAGCCATAATGCTTCTTTTTTAATTTCTTTATTTGTTGCTGAATATGCGCTATCTTTGTCTTTTGCCAAAAGTTCGCAGGCTAAGGTGACATTCTTTAAGGCTGTATACTGAGGAAACAAATGAAAAGCTTGAAAAACCATGCCAAAATGTAGATGATTGTTTCTTACTTCTTTGGCACTAAGAACTTTTTCTTCTGAAGCATCTAGCAACAGCTTCCCATTCACTAAAATTCTTCCTTTATCTGGTTTTTCCAAAAAATTTAAGCACCTTAACAAAGTGGTTTTTCCACTTCCTGACGATCCCAAAATTGCCAAGGTTTCTCCCTTTTCCAAAGAAAAACTAATATCCTCTAAAACTTTTGTCTGATCAAAGCTTTTGTTTATATTTTCAACATTCAATACTGCCATCCCTATTTTATGTGCTTCTCAAACACATTTCTCCTTTCCCACTATAGTCAAATTTTTAAAAATCATTTTAGAATTTAAACCTTCTCTAACTCCTACACTACATTAGGCTTTTATTTTACAAAACTTTTTTTCATATCAGTCTTGTTATATTCTTATTTACTTAAGATTAGCACCTATAGCCTCCTAAACTTTAAAGTAATCTAGTTTTTTTTCTAAATAACCAAAGAGTAAGGTTAGTATTCCACAGAATATCAAGAAAAATATTGCTGTAGAAAATAGCGGCCATATAAGGCCCATTGTCGCAAATTCTCTAGCCATCATTATGATTTCCTTATTAGCTATAATGTTTGCAAGGGCTGTATCTTTAATCAAAGTCATAAATTCATTTCCTGTAGGAGGAAGTATTCTTTTAACCACTTGAAGTAATGTTATCTTGAAAAATATCTGTCTTCTAGTCATGCCTAATACTAACCCCGCTTCTTTTTGGCCCTTGGTAATAGATTCAATTCCACCTCTATATATTTCCGAAAAATAGCAGGCATAATTTATAATAAAGGCCACATAGGCAGCAAACATTCTACCACCTGGCAAAAATGCCCATGGATTTTCAAAGCCAAGAAGTCCCGGTCCATAAAATATTACAATCAGTTGGAGCATCAAAGGAGTTCCTCTAATTATCCAAATAAATGTTCTGGTTACCCACCTTATGGGTTTGAAATTTCTGACTTTTTGGGGAAGGGGCAACCTATTAAAAGGTTTCCATTTGCTCATAGAGCCAAATGTTACAATCAACCCTAAGGGTAATGCAAATATGAGTGTTATAAAAAATATTTGGATATTTAATATAAACGCCTCACCTAACTTTTCAAAAATAACAGATGCGTTCATTTGTACCTCCAGTATCTGCTTTATACGAACGCAAAGGCAGAGGGTTCAACCACTGCCTAGGATGCGTTAGTTTTTTTATTTTACTTTTACAAAATCTATTTTTGCTTCTATAAAATTACTCTACTAAGTTTAACTCATATTTTTCTGCAAGGGCAGGTAAAGTCCCATCTGAGATTAAATTCGCTATGATTTCGTTTACCATATCCGTAAGGTCAGAACCCTTTCTAAATGCAATTCCATACTCTTCTACAGAAAGTTCTACTCCATCAACAATCATTAAATCTTCATAGTCAGTTCCAGGTCCTACCATGGCTTTTGCAAGTGTGTAGTCTAAAACAACAACATCTGAACTTCCAGATTTCACTTCTAATAAACCATCCGTTTGTTTAGAAACTCCAACATAATTTGAATCAGCAAATTCTTTTGTTTCTTGAACAACATCTTCTCCTGTTGAACCTAATTCAGCAGTTATATTCTTTCCAGATGCATCTTCCAAACTTTCAATTCCACTATCCTTCTTTACAACCATAACTTGCATGTTTTTTACATAAGGTGTAGTAATTGAAGTAGCCTCTTCAAGTTCAGGAGTAATTGTCATCCCATTCCAGATGCAATCTATTTCTTTGGACTCAAGTTCAATGGTTTTTGTATCCCAAGCAATTTCAATAAACTCTGCTTCAACGCCCAACTCTTCGCAAACAAGTTCTGCAAATTCTGTGTCAAATCCCACAAAATTTCCTTCTCCATCAAAATAGTTCATAGGTTCATAAACAGTATATCCTATTTTCAATGTACCTCTTTCTTCTATAGCTTCATAGTCTGATTCTCCAGAGTTCCCACATCCAGCAAAGGAAAAAACAAGTACTGCTGCCATAACCAATATTAATATCTTTTTCATAACTTCCCCCCTATTTATGATTCATTTCTAACCTGCTGATAGTTTATCACATTAAAGCGATGATGTAAACTATTTTGTGAAATAAAAAATCCCATCAGTTCTATATTTTAGAAATCTAAATGAGATTTTTGTTTTATATTTTTCAAAGTGACCTTTTTTATCTTCTTGCTCGTCTCCTTTTATGTCTCCGTATCAGTCTCCATCTCCGTCTTCTTCTTCGTCTTCGTCTTCTCCGTCTTCTCCGTCTTCTTCTTCGTCTTCTCCGTCTTCTTCGTCTTCTTCGTCTTCTTCGTCTTCTTCGTCTTCTTCGTCTTCTCCGTCTTCTTCGTCTTCTTCGTCTTCTTCTTTAAATAATAGATCTTCGTCTATCTCTATCTCCAAGTCCAAATCATCTATTAACTCATCTAACTCGTCCACACTCATTTTTGTCAATTCTTCAGCTGTATATCCTGTTGTGTTTTTCATGATTTGATCAATTATGTACATTTTCCCAAAAGAAACACCATTGGTTTTAGCTTTCTCCGATATTCTATCATATTCTGTTTTTGTTATTTGACCTACAATAATTTCTCCATTAATGTTTTTGCTTGCTAAATATTCCAAAACTAACCTTTCTAGTTGTTCTTCTAATCGTTTTCCTTCTTGGTCATTTTCATTTAATATCAGCATGAGAAGGGTTGCATTTTCCGGAGTAATATATCCCTCTTTTATCAATTCATCTACCATTATTATCATAGCATCATCAATATGAAGCCCTTTTATTTCCATGGATTCTAAAACTTTGTCTGCATCTGCATTTTTGCTTTCAACATCTTTTACTATATCTTCTTCATCCAATACAATTTCAAATCCTGGGTTTACATCTATTGATAAAATTGTTTCTTCTGCATTTATGTTCAGAAACCCACCACCTACGATAAATACCACTGCGGCTGCAACTGTAGCAAGAGATGCGATCATTCCCCTTTTTCTTCTTTTTGAGCTTATATCAACAACTTTAAAGTCATCATAACTTTCCTCTGGTGCATCTAGTTGTGCATTAGCCACAAAATCAAATACATCTGGAGTTGTTTTTTCAATGCCTCTTCTAATATGAAAATCTATAGCATTTTCACCTATCTTTATAGAAGCTGCCTCTTCCAAAGCATCTTTTAAGTTTTTTTCTATATCGTTTTTAGTCATTATTTACATCTCCTTCAAATGGCTTTCTAGTTTCTTTATAGACCTACTGTATCTAGATAAAACAGTAGATTGGTTCATTCCCAAGCATTCAGCTATTTCTCTATGTTTTAATCCCGTAACTGCATGTAACAACACAATTTGTCTACTTTCAGAATCCAATATGTCAAGGGCTGCCTTTAAGACAATATTATCCAAAGTATTGTCTTCTATGCTCTCTGCTCTCCCATGAACATCTATTTCATCTGTAATTTCTTCTTTTTTCATTCCTCTCATTTTCATGAAAGATAAATTCTTGCTTATCATAAATACCCAGGCCATAGGCTTTCCTCTTGGAACATATTTGCTTGCATTCTGTCTTACTTTTATATATGTTTCTTGCATTATATCCTTTGCATCATGAGTATTTTTCATAAGAGACAAGGCATACCCATATATTGCAGAATCTGTTAGCTTGTAAAATTCTTCAAACGCCTCTCCGTCACCTTTCCCTATTTTTCCAATCATGTAGTCTGTAACGCGACTAATTTTACTATCGCCTGATCCTTCACCACTGATGTCCATACTGATTAGCATACCTAGCATACTTGATTTGCCTCCTTACTTTAATAATGCACAAGCATCTGTTTTTATTGCATAAATTTTATTTTTTTTAATTATCCCTTAATATAATATCATATTTTTTTAAAAATTCAATTTGTATCGCCCTAAAAGCTAGCAATTTCCACCAACTTTCAACATTGAATTATCAATTGTGCTAAATTTTAGCCCTATATCGCTAGCGCTCATTACTCATTTCCATACTCATAATCCTCACAACTCATCACTTGATAATTAAAGTAAATAGTTATATAATTTTCATATAATGTGAACGGAGGGCTTTTATGCTAAGATTAAAAATTATATTCGGAAAATCTGTACTTCTTGCTATTAAATTTCTCAACAAAATAAAAGGTAAAGAACGGGGTACAAATCTTCCAGGCCAAGTCATGCTCAAACTGGATCCTAATTTTTTAAAAAAATTCAAGGACATAGATTATTCCAAGGTTTTCTTTGTTACAGGAACTAATGGCAAATCTTCTACAGTAAATCTTTTGGTTCATGTTTTAAGAAAACATGGATTTAACGTTATCTCAAATTTGGAGGGAGCCAACCTTTCTTCGGGAATAGCAACTTCTCTATTAAAGGCATGTAGCTTTTCTGGCAAGCTTGATGCAGACTATTTTGTATTTGAAACTGATGAAAGGTATCTTAAAAACATTAGAGAAAATATACCTGCTGCTAACTTAATAGTGACTAATCTCCAAAAAGATCAAGTTCAAAGAAATGGTGACCCTGATTATATCTTGAAAAAAATTCTGCATGTAATTAAAGAAGACATGAGTTTATTCTTAAACAATGATGAGCCTAGGACA
>CAYJJM010000039.1:0-3503 GCA_964370515.1 uncultured Oscillospiraceae bacterium
AAGAACTGGAACATATATTCCAATATGCTCAGATGGAGGAATAGTGTACGACTACCACATGACCTTAGCTCTTGCAATGGGTGCAGATTTCCTTATGCTAGGCAGATACTTCGCTAGATTTGATGAGGCTCCTGGGGCAAGGCTTAACCTAAATGGAAGCTATGTCAAAGAATACTGGGGTGAAGGCTCAAGCAGAGCAAGAAACTGGCAAAGATATGACATGGGTGGCGACTCAAAACTTTCCTTTGAAGAGGGCGTAGACTCATATGTTCCATATGCGGGAAAACTATCAGATAATGTAAAGCAATCATTGCAAAAAGTTAGATCAACCATGTGTAACTGTGGTGCTAATACCTTAGAAGAACTGAGAACCAATGCTAAATTGACTCTTGTTTCGGCAACAAGTATTGTAGAAGGTGGAGCCCACGATGTAATCCCAAAAGATAAGTAGAGAAGCTAATAAGAGAAAACAAGGGAAAAGTAAAAAGGCTAACAGTGGAAAATTAAAATTTGTTTGCTTAGGCTGCGTGTTAGAACTAAGTTTTATGAAAAACCGAATTCTGCAACAATAATAAAAGCTAGAAACTGATAGCCTAATAGCTAAAACTAAAAGCCATATGACAAAGAGATGAAATTCTAAAGACTAGAAGGAAAGAGAAGTGTAAAAAGAAAAATCACAAGGAGAGAAGATGAAAAAAGAATTAGTAATAGTAATTGATTTTGGGGGACAGTATAACCAGCTGATTGCTAGAAGAGTTAGAGAAAATAATGTGTATTGTGAAATCTACTCATACAAAACGGATATAGAAAAAATTAAAGCCATGAATCCAAAAGGGATAATTCTTACAGGCGGACCTAATAGTTGCTATGAAGAAGGAGCTCCCACATATACCAAAGAGCTATTTGACCTAGGAATTCCAGTCTTGGGACTTTGCTATGGGGCACAGCTAATGGCACATCTATTAGGAGGGAAAGTTGAGCTTGCAGATGTTAGAGAATATGGAAAGACAGAAGTAATTATTGATAAAAAAAATTCTTTGATTTTTCTAGATGTATCCTCTCCCACTATTTGCTGGATGAGTCACTTTGACTATGTTTCTCAAATTGGTGAGGGTTTTGAAATTACCGCCCATACAGCAGACTGCCCAGTGGCAGCCTATGAAAACGCAGACAAAAAACTTTATGCAATACAGTACCATCCAGAAGTCTTACACACAGCAGAAGGAAGCAAAATGCTTAAGAATTTTGTTTACAATGTTTGTGGATGCAAGGGAGATTGGAAGATGGACTCCTTTGTAGATGAGCAGATAGAACTTATTAGAGAAAAAGTAGGAGATGGAAAAGTCCTTTGTGCCTTATCGGGAGGAGTTGACTCCTCAGTGGCAGCGGTGCTTCTGTCCAAAGCAATAGGTAAGCAACTCACTTGTGTATTTGTAGACCATGGGCTTCTTCGAAAAGACGAAGGAGATGAGGTGGAAGCAGTATTTGGCCCAGATGGAGAATATGACTTAAACTTTATTAGAGTGAATGTTGCAGATAGATATTATGAAAAACTAAAGGGAATAGAAGATCCAGAGAAAAAGAGAAAAATTATTGGAGAAGAATTTATCCGTGTGTTTGAAGAAGAGGCCAAGAAAATTGGTGCAGTGGACTTTTTGGTCCAAGGAACTATTTATCCAGATGTGGTGGAAAGCGGAGTAGGAGGAGAATCTGTTGTGATAAAATCCCATCACAATGTAGGAGGGCTTCCTGATCATGTAGACTTTAAAGAAATTATCGAACCTCTAAGAGATTTATTTAAAGACGAGGTAAGAAAAGCAGGCCTAGAACTTGGGATACCAGAATACCTAGTATTTAGACAGCCTTTCCCAGGGCCAGGACTAGGAATTAGAATAATAGGGGAGGTTACAGCAGATAAAGTAAAGATTGTGCAGGATGCTGATTTTATCTACAGAGAAGAAATCGCAAAGGCAGGATTAGATAGGTCCATTGGACAATACTTTGCAGCCCTTACAAATATGAGATCTGTAGGAGTCATGGGTGACGAAAGAACTTATGACTTTGCAATAGCACTAAGAGCGGTAAACACAATTGATTTTATGACAGCAGAAGCAGCTGAAATACCATACGAAGTTTTGAACAAAGTAATGAGCAGGATTATCAACGAGGTTAGGGGTGTTAATAGAGTAATGTACGACCTAACCAGCAAACCTCCTGGGACTATAGAAATGGAGTAATGAACGGAATAATTATCCAAAGTCTTGAAAGCTAATTAAATGTACACGACTAACATAAAGTGGTACGAGAATGCTCAGGAGGTAAAATAGTTATGAAAAATGAATGGGAATTAGTTAAAGAATTTCATTCGAAATTTAATCACCCAGTTAGGGGGAAACCAACTTTATTAGAGCAAGAGAGGGTGGAAAAGCGTACAAAATGGATGCTAGAGGAGATACAAGAGTTTGTAGATTCAAATAATGTTTCTGACCAAGCAGATGCCATGATTGATTTAATGTACTTTGCACTAGGTACATTAGTTGAAATGGGAGTAGAGCCGACTAATTTATTTAAAACAGTCCATGAAGCCAATATGTCTAAGCTATGGGAAGATGGAAAACCTCACTATAATGAGGACGGAAAAACTATTAAACCGAAAGGATGGATAGATCCATATCCCAAAATTTTGGAAGAAATAGAGCGGCAAAAAAGCAAATAGAAAATTTAGGCTTATTCCCATAAATAGAAAATTTGAGCATGCCACACAAATAGAAAATTTGAGCATGCCACACAAATAGAAAATTTGAGCATGCCACACAAATAGAAAATTTGGGCATGCCACACAAATAGAAAATTGGGCATATTTCCATAAAAAATAAGGTTAAGAGAGGCAAAAATGAAAAAAGGTGATGTAAAATACGAAAGCTACATAAGGATTTTAGAGAAAGAGCTAGTGCCAGCAATGGGATGCACTGAACCCATAGCTTTGGCTTACTGTGCGGCTTTTTGCAAAACACTTTTGGGAGAAAAATTTGATGTAGATAAAATAAAAGAAATTAATGTGCAAGCAAGTCCTAATATAATTAAAAATGTAAAAAGTGTAATTGTTCCCAATACGGGAGGGGAAAGAGGAATTGAAGCCGCTGTTGCCATAGGAATAGTAGGGGGTGACAGTACTTTGGGCTTGGAGGTTTTATCTAAGATAGAAGAAAAACATATAAAAAAATTAAAAGAATTTATTGAAAAAGCCCCAATTAAAGTAGTGTCTACAGATGATGGCATAATTTTGAATATGATAGTAGAAATTATTTGTGAAGAGGGAAGAGCTAAGGTTCAAATTTCTAACACACATACAAATATTGTTTACAAAGAAAAAGACGACAAAGTTTTATGTGATACAAGAGGAATAGAAGAGGAAGATGAAAACCAAGGCGACTATGAACTACTAAATGTAGAAGACATATATGATTTTGCAATAACTGTAGACATAGAAGATATAAGAGAAG
>CAYJJM010000039.1:3533-5243 GCA_964370515.1 uncultured Oscillospiraceae bacterium
ATGCTAGAATGAATGGATGCGAACTTCCTGTGGTAATAAACTCAGGTAGCGGTAATCAAGGAGTGACCACATCAGTTCCAGTTATAGTATATGGAAGAGAGCTAGGAGTTACAGAAGAAAAGCTTATTAGGGCATTGGTTCTATCAAACCTAGTAACTACTTATCAAAAGACATTTATTGGCAGGCTTTCTGCTTTTTGTGGAGTTGTAAGTGCAGGAGCAGGTGCCTCTGCAGGCATAACCTATATAGAGGGAGGAGAATATACGGAAATCATTCACTCTATAGTTAATACTTTGGCTATAGCTTCTGGAATGGCATGTGATGGCGCTAAATCATCCTGTGCAGCCAAAATAGCAATTGCAGTTGAGTCAGGAATATTAGGTAATGAAATGTACAAACACGGACAGCAATTCTATGGTGGAGATGGACTAGTAGGCAAAGGCATAGAAAAAACAATTAGAAACATAGGGAAAATGGGTAGAGTCGGAATGCAAGAAACTGATAAAGAGATTATTAAAATAATGATAGAAAAAAGCTAGGGATTAAAAAGCAGAAAGAAAAATATAGAGAAAAGAATTGATTTATTTAAAAAGTTACAACAAAAACAAAAATATGGTATAATTTATTTGAACAATGGGAATTGTATTTACTAATGAGGAGGAAGAAAATATGCTACTAGTAACAACAGAATATTTACCAGGTAAAGAATTGGAACTTTTAGGAATGGTTAAAGGAAATATTGTGCAAGCCAAAAATGTAGGTAAAGATATTGGTGCGGGGTTAAAATCACTCGCAGGAGGAGAACTTGTAAGCTATTCAAAATTAATGGAAGAATCTAGAGCTACTGCCACAGAAAGAATGATACAAGAAGCAAAAGCATTAGGAGCAGATGCTATAATCAATGTGAGATATGTTTCTGCAGCAATTACTCAAGGTGCATCAGAAGCATTGGCTTATGGAACAGCAGTAAAATTTAAATAACGAAACAAAAAATATTAATAAAGAAACCCCTTGCACCAAATTTATGCAAGGGGTTTTTGTGTTAATGAATAAAGCCATAAGCAGTGGTTTCGTTGGGATGAGAAGTCATTTGAAGCTGATCTAACTTTTCTATGGCTTCTTTGAAGGTTTCAATAAGTTGGTCAGCCATATTGAAAGTAAGGTCTGCTCTACATACAATTCTTTGGACTATGGTTTGGGTTAAGTCGCTAGGCAAAGGATATGTAGGAACCTGCCAACCTTTCATCATAAGTCTGTCGGACAAATCGTACAGAGACCATTTTTTGTTAGCGCTTTCCTGTAATTTATAGCAAATTATAGGAAGCCTGGAACCATCGTTATATATTTCAAAAATCCCAAATGATTCTATGGCATCGCTTATATACTTAGCGATGGAATTGGTATTTAGATGTATTTGTCTTATTCCCGGGAAACCATGTCTTGTAAAAATATAATATTGCCCAATAATATGACTTGCACTTCTGGAAAAATTTATTCCCAAAGTGGTCAATGAACCACCTAAATAACTTACATCAAAAGACAACTTTTCGGGTACAAAGGTTTTTTCTTTCCAAAGAACCCAACCAATGCCTGGATAAACTAGGCCGTACTTATGTCCTGAGGTTGATATGGATACTACATTTTCAAGTCTAAAATCCCACTCTAAATTAGGTTCGGTAAAGGGAACAAAAAGACCGCCAGAAGCTCCAT
>CAYJJM010000039.1:5253-10380 GCA_964370515.1 uncultured Oscillospiraceae bacterium
GAATAGGATAATCTGAAGATTTGTTATACTTGCTTAATGCCTTGTCTAGAGATTTCACATCATCGTAGGAACCTGTATAGGTCACGCCCATAATAGGAACCACTCCTATAGTATACTCATCAATAGAGGCAATTACAGCTTCAATATCTAAAGTTTGGGATTTTTCAGTTAAAGGAATCTCTACTAAATCAACATCCCAAAAAGTTGCAAATTTTTCCCAGCATACTTGATAGGCAGAAGAAATTATTAACTTAGGATTTTTGCCTGTGCTTCCGCCGAAAGGAAGGCCTTTTTTCTTTGCGTGTTCTTCCCATCTAACTTTTAGAGCCATGCCGGCCAATTGGCAAGCTTCGCTAGACCCTATGGTAGAAGTACCAATATAGTTATCTGAAGGAGTGTTCCAAAGATTGGCAATAATGTCTATGCATCTTTTTTCTATTTCTGCAGTCAGAGGATACTCGGTTTTGTCGATTGAATTTTTGGAAAGATGTTTGGAGATTAAAGATTCAGCTTCTTCTTCCATATAAGTTTGACAAAATGTAGCTAGATTTTGTCTAGAGGAGCCTTCGGAAATCAAAAAAGTATCAATTAAATGAGCGGACTCATTGGCAGGAATTGAAAATTCTTTTAGCTTATCTTTGGGCAAAATTTCTTTTTGCGATATTTGATATAAACTATCATAAGCTGACACAGATTTTGTTAAATTTGTTTTGGATTTCGAGTCTTTTTTCATAAAACCTCCTAAATAAAATTTAATTTAAAATATGAACAATTTATAGTAAATTCAGTTATATTATGGCCTGCGTTATAATTTAAAATACTATTTGTCAAAAAAAACCTTACCTGTGGTAAAAGCTTTACCAACTTTTTCGCCAGTGGCGAAGTAATCGTCTGTTACAGGGTTATAGGTTAAGGGGTTGATTTTATCAAAGTCGTATTTGCCATTTTCGTCAAAATTTTCTTCGTCACCTAGTATGTTTACAATTTCTCCAATTACTTGGAAATGTGAGCCTATTTCAATTATGTCAACTACTTTACACTCCATGTTAATTGGAAATTCTTTAACATATGGTGCATTCACAAAGTCACCTTTTACAGGGGTTAGATTAGTTTTTTCAAATTTATCAACTTTTGCCCCAGAGGCCATGCCAAAATAATCAGCCTCCTCTACAAACTCAACCGTAGGGATGCTTACGGTAAAGCATTTTTGTTTTAGTATGTTTTTGTATGTTTGCCTGATAGCTCTCAATGAAACAGCAATACAAGGAGGAGTTGAGCTACACACACCACCCCAAGCAGCATTCATCACATCTGGGTTTCCGTCTTCATCATAGCTTCCAACCATAAATACAGGTGCAGGAATAGCCAAAGGTTCAAGTTTAATATTTTTTTTCATCTTATAATATCTCCTTTACTATATTTGCAATATATCTTATTAAACTACCAATATATTCTATTAAATTACCAATATATCTTATTCAATTATATCATAAGTTTTGAAAAATCCCATCAGTTCTATCGGTAATGATGCCGTCTGTATTGACTAATACATATTTAAAGTCAGGATAATCCTTCATAAATTCTATTGCAGCGTTCTCTCCTAGT
Organism: uncultured Oscillospiraceae bacterium; assembly: GCA_964370515.1. GTDB lineage: Bacteria > Bacillota > Clostridia > Peptostreptococcales > Anaerovoracaceae > CAYJHC01. Next base: position 6,859 of record CAYJJM010000039.1, read on the forward strand.
AAAAGGCAGGCGGTTGAGAGACCATCGGCAAGATATGAAGCATTTAGAGGTCCTACTATTGTTACTGAAACTAAGTTAGAGCTAACGGGAAAGCCTGTATCAGGGTCCAAAATATGATGATATGTTGAACCACCATCGCTGAAATATCTCTCGTAGACTCCAGATGTAACAGCTGTTTGATTTTTAATGCTTAGAGAACCAATTATTTCTTTTTCTCCCACATAGGAAGATTCAACGCCTATTTTCCAGTTATCTTTTCCATTCTTTTCTCCTATTGTGACTGTATTGCCGCCTAGGTTTACGATACCCTCAGTTATTCCCTTAGAAATAAGAAGCTGGGAAACTTTGTCAGCTATATAGCCTTTTCCAATGCCTCCAAGGTCTATGCTAGAAGAGTTTGCATCCAAGAGGGCGCTATATGTATTGCCTTCTTGAAAAACCTCTAAATTTTCGTATGAAATGGTAGGGAGGATAGAGCCTAATTGTGATTGTGAAGGCACTTTTGGATTTTCAGAAAAACTCCAAAGAGAGGATAAAGTGCCTACGGTCACATCAAATTTCCCTTGGGTTACCTCGCTTAATTCAAGAGCAAAAGAAAGGAGGGTGTAAGTGTCCTTGCTTATTTGAACCTTTGAACCCTTGTTTTGGTTAATGTTTATAATATCTGGTTCTGGGCTCCCTTCATAGGAAAGAGTGTCTAAGTTAGAAACTTCCTTTGTAAACATAATTTGAAAGTCTTCAATTAGCTGGAAGGCCTCCAAGGAAATTTTCTCAAAATCTTCATCGTCCATCTCATCTCCATTGGAAAAACCTTCATATAGGGTGATTGTGCAAGAAGTGTCTAAAAGAAGATTAGTTATAGTAAAAGGCTCTTTTTCGCAGCCTGTATGTGCTATAATTAAGAAAGGGATTAATAGGGAAATAAAAATTTTTTTCATATATACTCCTAATTAAAAAGGGAAGTATTAGTGATGAAGGTGTTTAAAAAAGCAGATATTATAATCATAGCTTTAATTATTGCGGTGGGGACAAGCATGGGGCTTTTCCTTTCTTTTGGAAAAGCCTCGGCTGATCAAGTTAGAATTACTATTGAAAATCAAGTCTATGGAACTTATGATATATTTTCTAACAATACTATTTTAATAGAAAATCAAGGTCTTGTAAATGAAATATTAATTGAAGATGGAAAAGTGATGATGAAAGAGGCAAATTGCCAGGGACAGGACTGTATTCATCAAGGAGAAAAGGAGTCAGCAGGGGAAACAATTATTTGTTTGCCAAATCAAGTGATGGTGGAATTATTAGGTGAGGAGAAAGAATTTGATTCAATTACCAAGTGATTTTAACAAAAAAGAGGAAAAGAAAAAAGAAGAGCTTTTCCCTTTGCCCTTGAAAAAAAGTGGAAAAATTGCAACCATAGCTTTAATGGTAACACTGGGAATGATTTTTTCTTATGTGGAATTTTTAATACCATTAAATTTTGGCATACCAGGAATTAAACTGGGGCTTGCAAATGTGGTGGTATTGGTTATGCTTTATTCATTTGGGGCTAATTATGCTATTTCTGTTGGAGTCTTAAGAGTGGTGCTTAGTGGACTTCTTTTCACAGGAATTTTTTCCATGATTTATGGACTTTCTGGTGGAATCCTTTCTATAATCTCCATGATTATTATTAAAAAAACAAATAAATTTTCGATTATAGGAGTTAGTGTTTTAGGCTCTTTTTTCCATATAATAGGACAGCTAATTGTAGCTGCCCTTGTTTTTCAAAATATTAAAGTCTTTGTATATCTTCCTGTTCTTACTATAGCTTCTGTGGTAACAGGGATTTTGATAGGTATTATTTCTGCTTTAATTCTTAATAAGACGGCTCCTTTTTTTAGGAGGAACATCAGTTTTTATCAGTTTAAAGATTGATTTAGTCGGGCAAGAAGCGGCGCATTTTCCACATTCGTTGCAAAGTTCATAGTCTATTTGTGCCAAGTTGTTTTCTACAACAATAGCCTTTTCAGGACATTCTTTTTCACATTTTTTACAGCCAATACAGCCAATCTTGCATGCTTTTCTTGTCTCTCCGCCTTTGGCGTTGGATGAACAACCTACATGAGTGAGGCTTTCTTTTGGAGTGAATTTTATTACTCCTTTTGGACAATAGCCTGCACATATACCGCAACCTATGCAACGAGTCTTGTCTACTACTGCTACTTTGTCAACTATACTTATTGCATCGTAAGGACAAGAGGTTACACAGTCTCCATGACCAAGGCAACCATAAGAACATTCCATTTGCCCTCCGTACAAATTAGAGGCAGCCTTGCAGCTCCACTTTTTGTCGTGAACCATTATTTTTTTTATTTGTGAACTTCCACCTAAGCAGGCTATATAAGCTACTCTAGGGTCAGTTGTTGTGGCTTCCACTCCTAAGATTTCTGCCAAAGTTATAGCTAGAGAACTTCCTCCAACAGGGCAGAGGGAGGTGCTTAAGTTGTGGTTTTTATCTTCCCCTAGGGAAACTGCATAATTGTCACAGCCTGCAAACCCACAGGCACCGCAATTAGCGCCAGGCATGGCTTCTATTAATTTTTCTATTTGCTCATCTACAGAAACTGCCATTACTTTTGAAGCGATAGTAAGTATTACTCCTGCAACAAAGCCAATAGCTACAACTATTATAATTGGTATTAAAATTCCTTCCATCTTATTGTTTTGCCTTTCTCTCAACCCTTTGGCTGAGTTTGTATATTATCCAAAGATTCCCTCCACTACTCCGCTGAATCCCATAAATGATAGGGAAAGTAAAGCGGCTGAAATTAAAGTTATAGGTATTCCTTTGAACGGTGTAGGAATGTTTCTACAAGTGTCTAGTTTTTCTCTTATTCCTGAAAAAAGAACCATAGCCAGCAAGAACCCTACTCCTGCTCCAACAGCGTTAAATATTGATTCTAAGTAGTTGAATCCTTCGTCAATGTTCATTATTGTAACACCTAGTACAGCACAATTTGTTGTTATAAGTGGTAAGAATACCCCTAGAGATTTGTACAAAGCAGGTATATATTTTTTTAAGGTTATTTCAACCAGTTGAACCAATGAAGCGATTACAAGAATAAAAACCAAAGTCTGTAAGTAGCCTATATTGAATGGGTTAAGTAGGTAGTTTTGGATAGGCCATGTAACCAAAGTTGCTAGTATCATTACAAAGGTTACGGCAAAGCCCATGCCTGCGGCTGAGTCCATTTTTCTAGAAACTCCAAGGAAAGGACAGATGCCCAAGAACTTGGAAAGCACAAAATTGTTTACGAGAACTACACTCATCATTATTATTAATATCTGCTCCATACTATTCCTCCTCTTCTTTTTTCATTTCGGCTTCTTTTTGTGCTACACGCTTGTCTTCTTCTTCTAATTTTTTATTTTCTTCAGCCTCAACTCTAAAAGAAATACAGGTATCTACAAGGAAACAACTTTGACATCCAAAATCTTATATACATTTGTCCTTTTCTTTGATAAAAACAATAGTTATGG
>CAYJJM010000040.1:0-3092 GCA_964370515.1 uncultured Oscillospiraceae bacterium
TAAGTCGGGAAATTTTTCTTCATTCCAATAGGCGAACAGCCTCCTCGAACATATCCTGTAAGTCCTAATAAATCTTTCATCAAAACCATTTCAATTTTTTTGTTTCCACTTACTTCCGCTGCTTTCTTAAGATTAAGCTCACAATTTAATGGTATGCAAAAAACATTCACACCATTTTTGTCACCTTTTGCAGCAAGGGTTTTGAAAATACTTCCTGGATCTATTCCAATTAGTTCACAGTCCTCTACAGTCAAAAATTCATCCTCGTCGATTATATACTCTCTAAGCCTATATTCTATTCCAGCTGAGTCCAAAAGTCTCATGGCATTTGTTTTTTTCATTTTTCCCTCCATCTATCCAGTAACAGTATATCACTTTCACCTAATAATAACTAATTTAGTCTTTTTCTAATTTCATTTATTTTCCTTCTCATTATAAAATATCTACTTAGCCATACCAAAATAAAAAGTACAACAAAAATTCCAAAATAGGACAATGCCCCTGTTAGACTTTGCTCCATCCAATTGTTAAAATAGGAGATTGGCAATAATATAGCAGATGTAATTACAAAATATATCCCTGTTTGTTTTGCAATGCTCCAATTGTCCATTTCCCATATTACACTACTTATAGCGAAGCTCACACCTAATATAATTGTGAGTATTGTCTGAAAAACTACTGCTCCAATTTCGCTCCCCATAATTTCAATCAATTGGGGAACACAAGGGTAGTAATGTCCATCAGCTATAATGATAGATATAATTATAGATGTAATAAAGCTTACAGATATGCCAACGGGAATTCCCAAAAGGCCTCTTAATAAGATTTGGTTTTTCATTTTATTTTCCTCCTATTCCTAAAAAGTTTTTAATATGTGTGACATATCGCCTTGATACATAAGTATTTACGCTATTTTCTAACACAATACAAATAGTACCAGCAAAACTCAAATCAAGATTTTTAACTTTTTTAATATTGATTATTTCCGAATTAGAAATGCGGACAAATTTCTGGTTATCCACCCGCCCTTCAATTTCATATAGCCGCATGCGAACAATATATTCACCTTCTGCTGTTGTTGCAAAGACTTTTTTGTTTAATGAGTAAAAACGAATTATTCTTGTTTCTTCTAGTATCTCTAATCTATCCTCTTTGAAGCCAACAATTATTTGGAATGTTTCTTCTGATATATTTTTTACTAGTTCATTTACTTGGTCATTTATTTTATCAGTATGAACAACAACCTTAGTTTCTTTGCAATCGGAGTCAATATTTATTTCAACTTTCATTTTGCCTCCCTCCTCTCTTGTATTATAATTATAAAAAAATCGGAAACCTTTTTCTATTGATTTCCGATAGGTGGTTGCTTTTTATGTATAAGTGGTATGTTTGAAAAGGCTATCTGTCCTAAACCAACTCCTCAACCTTATAAACATTATAACCCTCATAATGATAGCTTGCGTCAATACCCTTCATATAAATTTCTCTGTTATTTATATCTCCCGTAAGGGCTTCTTTTAATAAATGTTTTATTTCTACATCCTTAATAGGGCTTCGCTCCATAGCCAAAAGGTAATCGCTTTTATCAACCTTTCGCCAATCAATAACCATTTTAATGTTATGTTTCAATATCAAATCTAGCCATATCCTTATGCTTCGTCCATTTCCCTCACGAAAAGGGTGGGCAATATTCATCTCAACATATTTCTCAATAATTTCATCGAAATTTGACTGTGGCATTTTATCTATATTTTGTAGCGATGCTTCTAGGTACATCAAAGGAGCAAAGCGAAATCCTCCTTTTGCAATATTCACCGAACGAATTTCCCCTGCAAAATCATATATTTCTTCAAATAAAAATTTATGGATATAGGACAACGCAGAAAATTTCCCTACTTCCAGTATATTGAGTATATTTTTTTCAAATAATTCATAAGCTTTGATTTTGCTTATTTTTTCCTCTGCCAAAGCAAGTTCAGCTTCTGTTTTTAGCCCAAGCTTGTTTTCAAGCATTAGTTCCCCCTTCTTACTTGTCTTTTTACCATATTACTGTGCAACCCACATTTGTCTTACTTATCTTTTTTCGGAGCAACATGCACCTCTATTGTTGTGTATTAATGTTACGCTGGGTCGCTGGGTCGCTGGGTCGCTGCGTCGCTGCGTCGCTGCGTCGCTGGGTCGCTGGGTCGCTGGGTCGCTGGGTCGCTGGGTCGCTGGGTCGCTGCGTGCATCGTCCTTAATCCTTAGTCAACTTCTTCTTCATTCTGCGAGGTTTAGCGGCTTCTACACCTAAGCGTTCCACTCTATTTTTTTGATAAGACTCAAAGTTTCCTTCGTGCCAATGCCAATTTCCTGGTTCGTCATCAGTGCCTTCCCAAGCAATTATATGAGTGGCTATACGGTCAAGGAAAAATCTATCATGGCTTATTACAACAGAGCAGCCAGGAAAACTAAGAAGTGCTTCCTCTAGGCTTGATAAAGTTGCAATATCCAAATCGTTAGTAGGTTCGTCTAAAAGAATTAAATTGCCTCCCTCTTTTAGAGTCAATGCAAGGTTTAATCTGTTTCGCTCACCACCCGAAAGTATTCCTGCCTTTTTTTGCTGATCCGAGCCTTTGAACCCGAACCCAGAAAGGTATGCTCTACTTGGTATCTCTACATTTCCTACTTTTATGAAATCATTGCCGCCAGAAACTACTTCCCATATGGTTTTGTCTGGGTCTAGGCCTGCTCTATTTTGATCCACATAAGAAATTTTAACAGTTTCCCCAATTTCCAGAGAACCACTGCTTATTTCTTCCAACCCAACAATAGCTTTAAAGAGCGTGGTTTTTCCCACTCCATTTGGTCCGATTACACCAACTATTCCCCCTTGTGGTAGCGAGAAAGAAAGATCTTTTATCAAAACACGATCTCCGTATGATTTGTTAAGGTGATCTGCAATTATAACTTTTGTTCCAAGGCGTGAGCCCACTTGGATTTTAATATCTGTAAAGTCCACATTCTTTGCTGCTGCAGCTTCTGCTTCCATTTCTGCGAAACGCTCAAGACGAGCTTTGCTTTTCGTCTGACGAGCTTTTGCTGAACTTCTC
>CAYJJM010000040.1:3139-10284 GCA_964370515.1 uncultured Oscillospiraceae bacterium
ATCCACTCAGCTACATTATCTAGAAAATATCTGTCATGGGTTACTGCCAAAACCGCTCCTGGATAGGTCTTTAGAAATTGCTCTAGCCAAAGTATAGATTCAGCATCAAGGTGGTTGGTCGGCTCATCAAGCAGAAGTAAATCTGGTGATTCTAATAATAGTTTGCACAAGGCTACACGACGCCTTTCCCCTCCAGATAAAATGTTGATAGGCGTGTCTGCCTCTGGACATTGAAGAGCATCCATAGCCTGGTATAATTTGCTATCTATATCCCAACCATCTACCGCTTCTATCTCTACTTGCAAATCTCCCATTTCTGCCATTAGACCATCAAAGTCAGCATCTGGTTCCATCATTTCTTCGCCAATCTTGTTGTATCTTTCTACTTTTTGTAGTAATCCGCTGAATGCCTGCCTAATGTTTTCAATTACTGTTTTGTCTTCGTCAAGTGGTGGTTCTTGCTGCAGTATTCCAACTGTAAAACCAGGTGTTAGCCTTGCATCTCCTGCCGAAACTTCTTCTAGCCCTGCCATAACTTTTAGCATGGTTGACTTGCCCATTCCGTTTGGACCCACCACTCCGATTTTTGCCCCATGATAAAACGAAAGCGATACATCGTCAAGAATGACTTTGTCTCCGTGCGCTTTACGAGCCTTGTACATTTGATATATAAATTCTGCCATATGATTTTCTCCTATCTTTTATTAAATAATTATAACTACGGCACGGGCTAATCGTGCAAGTGTACGCCACTTAAGTTCATCACATGCGTACGCCACCCAGATTCTTCACATGCGTGCTTTCTGTTAGCTCCTTAGCCTCGATTTAAAACAATTTAAAATGTTTTTGATTGTAAGTGTTTCTAAGAATTTATTCTATAGCATACTCAAATTGCAAGTCCTTGAATTCGCAACTAAAATTTAATCCGAATTTCTGCCTCTTGCCTTTATTTCACAAAACTCGCTAGTTTTGCCTATATAAAATATTATAACACAGTCTATGTTGTTATAAATAAGTTCTGCTATAAGTATCATAAAACTAATTTATATCGGAACAATAGTTTGTCAGTATCGGAATAATGCTAAACTATTTATCTACCCTAGTATAAAATGTAGCCTTGCCTTTTCCATGGCTGATTATAACGCCTTCTTCTTTGAGTTTTTTTAGTGAGTTTTCAACGGAAGCTTTCCCTACAGAAGGAAGAAGTTCCATGATTTCAGCTTTAGTAAACTTACCAATTTTTTCGCAAACAGCTTTTCTAACTTGCTCTATTGCAGGCAAATTCTCGCCTACATAGTCTACCCTCATTTCAAAGTCTCTGTAAGCCGCAAGGATAATGCCTAATATATATTTGATAAAGGGTACTGAATTGTTTGTACCCTCGTGCCAATTCACACCGCACTGCCCAAGCACATCATAATATTGGGCTTTTGTTTTTTCGATTTTATTTTCAAGGCTGATGTATCTACCCACAACATAGCCACAACGATATAGCAATAATGTTGTAATAAGCCTTGACATACGGCCATTACCATCATTAAATGGGTGAATACACAAGAAATCATTTATAAAAATAGGAATTAAAACCAGTGGGTCAATAGTAGCAGAATCCATTACCTTATTAAAGCTTTCGCAAATATCATCAATTGCTCTTTCTGTTTCATAAGGAGGAAGTGGCGTGAATATCACTTTCTGTGTTCCATCTGCCCTCATTTCTGCAATAACATTCTGCGTGTTTTTAAATTTTCCTCCAATTGATTTTTCAGAATATTTATAGAGATTCTTGTGCAATTGCAAAATATAAGAAGCACGAAGTGGTATATATTCATAGCTTTCATGAATTGTATTAAGCACATCTCTATATCCCATTATTTCTTGCTCGTCTCTATTCTTTGGAGTGGTTTTTTCCCACATCAATTGCTTCATTCTTGTGCTTGTGGTAACAATACCCTCGATTTTGTTGGATGCCTCTGTGCTCTGGATTTTTGCAATTTCAATTAACCTATCCAAAGTTTGTGGTTTTTGCTTTAGATAGAGTTCTTGTCTCCCTTTATATTCATGTATTTGTGCTACAAGACCAAGGACTTCACTGTCCCAAGAATACTCTTTTAATTTAGCGTAATCGAAATTTCTCATTCCCCGACCTCCTTTTATTCCTCCTAATTATAGCAGTCTTTTAGGCGAAAATCAACGCATTAGGCTTATAAATCGCATAAAATGTTTTATTTTTAGGAGATTTCATGCCAACATACAATCAACACAGAAAACATAAAGTACAACTTGTTGCTAATTTTTATGAGATTTTATTCTAATGTACAACCAATTCCTTAAGGAAATAAAGTTTTTATCATTTGTTAATATGACGATTATCCTTGTATCATGGTTTCACTCTTACATACTTAGGCTTGGTAATTTGTTTTTTTCTTTTCGCTATAAAAAAATAGACTATTTTGCATTAGTCTATTTTTCTAAGTATTTCATTTTAGTTTTATAATAATCAATATTATTTCATGTTATGATTATATGACCTTCTCGTTGCTTGTAGCTATTTTATTTTTTCTAATCTTATATATTCCCTTTATCTTTTTTTAGTTATGTATAAAAGCATTTTTTCAAGGGTTTTCTCTAGAATTTCTATTTCCTGAGTGTTCAAATCTTCTACCACTCTGTTTATCATATGAGCCTGGACTCTATCGTGTTTTTTCGCTATGTATTGGCCTTCTTCAGTTAATTGAACTTTTATTATCCTTTTATCCTCTGTATCCCTAACTTTTTTTACAAACCCCTTTTCCTCTAGCTTGTTTACAGCAATTGTAAGGGTGCTTATGGTAATTCTTAACCTTTGGGCGACAGCGGTCATGGCAGCATTCTCTGCTTCACTTATGGCAACCAAAGTATGGATTTCACTTATGGAAAGTTTGGTTTTTGCCATCCGTGATACCCATTTTTCTTCTTCTTTGAGACTTGCATCAAAGAGCTTTATTAAATAGTTACCTATATTTTTTATTTGTTCATCTTTAGTCATTTTTTCCACCAATCATAAACATTATTTCGCATTCGCATACTAATTTTTCATTTCTAAAAGCTTTTGCAACGCCTGTGCCTGCTCTTCTTTTCATTTTATCCAAAATAACTTCTAAGTCAAGTTCATCTCCCGGAACAACTTTATCCCTAAATTTTGCATTTTTTATACTTCCAAAGTAAGCTATCTTACCTTTATTTTCTTCCATAGAAAGAACTGCAACTGCCCCTAGTTGTGCCAAGGCCTCTACAATTAAAACTCCCGGCATTACCTTTTCTTGAGGAAAATGTCCTTCGAAATAATATTCTTTTTCATCTACAAACTTTTTACCTTTGATACTTACTCCAATTTCCATTTGATCCACTTGGTCAATTAGCAAAAAAGGTTCTCTATGGGGTATTATCTCTTTTATTTGTTCTTTATTTAATAACATTTTTTCACTCTCCTTGTTTTATGTTTTCGCATAAATGGGGTACATCGTGCTTTGATTATATTTATGCAGATTTTCAGCCTTTAAGGGCAAAAAGTTATGCTTAAATCTACTATCCTTCATATTTTTTCAAAATAATTGTACCATTATGTCCTCCGAACCCTAATGAGTTTGAAAGTGCATATTTCACTTGCACATTTCTTCCCTTGTCAGGAACATAGTCTAAATCAAGTTCAGGGTCTGGCATTTTTATACCTATGGTAGGTGGAATAAATCCTTCTTCAATTGCCTTTAGGCAAAATGCCGCTTCAATACTTCCTGCTGCACCTAGCAAGTGTCCTGTCATGCTCTTGGTAGAACTCATAGGAACTTTGGTTTTTTCCCCAAATACTTTTTTCACTGCTCTAGTTTCAAATAAATCGTTATATGGGGTTCCTGTTCCATGAGCGTTTATGTAATCTATCTCTTCTGCTGTAATGCCTGCTTCTTTTATCGCCTGTTCCATTGCAACTGCTGCACCTTCACCCTCTGGCGATGGAGATGTTAAATGGTATGCATCACAAGTTGTTCCATAGCCTACTATTTCTCCTATTATTTTTGCCCCTCTATTCAAAGCATGGCTTAATTCTTCCAGTACAAAAAATCCTGCACCTTCTCCCATTACAAATCCTTCTCTGTCTTGATCAAAAGGAATTGAAGCTCTATCAGGGTCTGTACTTTTGGTCATTGCTGTCATATTGGCAAAACCAGCAAAGCAAGTAGATGAAAAAGGTGCCTCTGCAGAACCTGCCAGGATTACTTCTGCGTATCCGTCTTTGATATTTCTAAAGGCTTCTCCTATACTGTGAGTTCCTGCTGCACAGGCAGTAGAAAGTCCTATAGAACTTCCCTTTGCTTGAAACTCAATTGACAAATTTCCTGCCAAAATATTAGGTATAACCATAGGCACCAAAAGAGCTGAAACAAATCTAACACCTTTTACAGTTGCCTTGGAAATTTCTTTTTCTAATGTTTCAATTCCTCCAATGCCTGTTCCCCCCATAACACCAAATCTATAAGGGTCTACATTTTTCCCACTTTCAATACCACTTTGCATAATAGCTTCTTTGGCAGCAACAAGCCCATATTGTCCGTGTCTATCAAGCCTTTTGGCCGCCCTTGAATCTGGGTATTCAAAATCCTTTACTTCTGCTCCTAGTTTAACCTTTTGGGTTTCTATATCAAAATGTGTAATCTCAGCTATTCCATGAACACCTTTTTTGATATTTCCCCAAGCTGTTTCTATATCGTTTCCTACAGGGGTAACTACTCCCATTCCAGTAATGACTACTCTTCTGCCCATAACTTCCTCCTCTATAGTATTGTTCCACCATCTATTGTTATTACTTGGCCTGTAATATAAGCCGCCTTATCTGAGGCAAGAAATACTGCAAGGTTTGCAACTTCTTCGGTTTTCCCAAATCTTCCAAGTATAACATTTTCTAATATTTTTTCTCTTTTTTCTTCTGCCAAAACTTCTATCATTTCAGTCTCTATCATTCCTGGTGCTATGGCATTGACAGTTATTCCTCTTTTGCCCAGTTCCTTTGCATTAGACATAGTAAGGCCTATTATTCCTGCCTTTGAAGCACTGTAATTTGCCTGTCCTGGGTTTCCACTTACACCCGAAATAGATGACAGATTTATTATTCTGCCGCTTTTTTGCTTTACCATAACCTTTGAGGCTTCTCTTGTAAAGTAAAATGGTCCTGCCAAATTGGAATTGATCACATCTAGAAAATCTTCATCCTTCATTTTTATCAAAAGTTTATCTCTCGTAATGCCTGCGTTATTTACCAAAATATCTATGGTTCCAAACTGTTCTTTTGCACCATTTATTACATCTTCTGCAAATGTAGGATTAGAAACATCTCCTTTAAATACAAGTGCCTTTACACCTAAACCTTCTATTTCATTTTTTGTTTTATTTGCTTCTTCATCATTACTTCTATAACAAATAACAATATTTGCACCTTGTTTTGCCATTTCTATGGCTATTCCTTTGCCTATTCCTCTGCTTCCACCTGTTATTATGGCTGTTTTTCCTGCTAACATTTCTTACCTCCATATTCCTTCAAAAGTTTTAAGGTTTCTTCTAAAGTTTCTTTATTCTCCACATTGGTTGTCAAAATACTATTATCTATCTTTCTAGTAAAAGCTGATAAAGTTTTTCCAGGTCCAACCTCAATTATAATTTCTACTTCTTTTCTTATAAGTTCTTTAACTATTTCTTCCCAATATACAGGCTTTCTTATTTGATCTGCCATATTCTGAGCCAAATATTCTGATATGTCTTCCCCAGAAAAATCGCTCATAATATCTTTCCCCGTTATATTTGAGTAGCATACTATTTCCGGCTTTTTCATTTTTGCCTGTTTCAGCAATGGTAATAATCCTATGGATGCAGATTCCATCATCTCTGTATGAAAAGCTGTTCCTACTGAAAGTGGTACTGCTTTTAATTTGTTAGCTTTACAAATTTCAAGAAATTTATCTATTGCCTCATTTGTTCCTGCCACTACACTTTGTATAGGCGAGTTAAAATTGGCAACCTGCAAAATTTCACTTCCTTTTGCTTGTTCAACAAGTTCCAGTATTTTATCTCTTTTACCAAAAGCTGCAACCATCTTTCCCAAAGAATTCCCTTCTCCATCAAGGCCTGCTTCTTGCATCAACTTCCCTCTCTTAGATACTATTTCATTGCAAGCTTTTATACTGTCTATTGCACCTGCTGCTGTTAGGGCCGCATATTCTCCCAAGCTAAACCCTGCAAAAGCAAGTATTTCTGCATTATTTTTTATTTCGTCTATCTTTTCCATCTCTCCTATTAGAACTTCATAGGCTGCCATGGTTACAGTATATACTGAAGGTTGTGTAACATGGGTTTCTCTCAAAACCGCTTTTTCACTATTGAAACACCATTCTTTTATTTGGTCTCCCGCTTCATCAAATATTTCTCTTGCCTTTGAATAGTTGTCATATAGGTCTTTCCCCATCCCTTCATACTGAGCACCTTGCCCTGCAAAAACTATCCCTATTTTCATTTTATAATAACCTTTCTATCTTTGTCTTTCTCTTAGTTTCTTTATCCTCTACAAACACATAGCTGTATTTGTAGTACAACTCTTAGCCAATTCTTATGAAGATACTCTTTCTTTATCTTATAATTACAAACATTTAGCTATATTCGCCAGAACAGCTTTAGATTCTTCTACTATTTCTTGGATTATTTCCTTAGCTGGCTGTTCTTTATTAACTAGTCCTGCTATCTGCCCTGACATTACAGAACCATAATCCATATCTCCTTCATAAACTGCCGCTGAAAGTTTTCCTATACAAAGCTTTTCAATTTCTTCAATAGGAGCTTTTTCTTTTTCTAAGTCCAGAACCTGTCTTGTCAATTTATTTTTCAAGACTCTAACAGGATGACCTGTGCTACGCCCCGTAACAACTGTGTCCGAGTCCTTCGCCCCTATTACTTTGTCCTTGTAAGATTGAGCAATCTGGCATTCCTCTGCCACCAAAAATCTGGTTCCAATCTGTACACCTTTTGCTCCTAGTGCAAAAGCTGCTGCCATTCCTCTTCCATCGCCTATTCCTCCTGCAGCTATTACAGGTATGCTCATTGCATCTACAACTTGTGGAACTAAGGCC
>CAYJJM010000041.1:0-9867 GCA_964370515.1 uncultured Oscillospiraceae bacterium
ATTCTAGACCTTTACTTCCACCATCTAAATGAGAAAATTCTTCCTTAAGATATAGCCCTGAATCCAGAATTTTTCCTATTCCCCTCCAAGTAGCATCTCCTATGTCATACACTTCACCTAGTACACGCCGAGCCTTTAAATTCCCTTCCTCTTGAACTGCATTCATATATAGATTTTGGCTTCTTCCTTCTCCTTTTTCAATTTGCCTTACTATGCTGTATATGGCTGTAAGTATATGTTCTGCCGAGAATCCTGCAATAACAAAAGGTTTTTTATATTCTTTAGACAGATCTTCATATGTCTTTGTCCCTATTATTGAACTCACATGGCCAGGGCATATAAATCCATCTATTTTATATTGGTCATTTGTGTTTTCACATATCCATTTTAGAGGTTCCTTTATGGTTTTTATGGCTGTTAAAAATTTAAGGTTCTTGATAGATTTTTTTACTACCTCTTGGGCTACAAGTCCGTAAACCGGTGCAGTAGTTTCAAATCCTACTGCTCCAATTACATAGGTAACCCCTTGATTTTCCTCTGCCTTTTTTATGGCCTCAAAAGGAGAATACATTAATTCTACAGTTGCGCCCTCTCCTTTGGCCAAGCCTAGACTACTTGAAGTTCCTGGCACTTTAATCATATCTCCAAAGGTTAAAAGTGTATGGTTTTCTTTTTTTCCATATGAAATGCACCTGTCTATATATGAAGTTGGAGTAACACAAACAGGGCAACCTGGCCCTGAAATAAGTCTTATTTTGGAAGAAATTAAACTCCTAATTCCATTTTTGAATATCGCTGCCGTATGAGTTCCGCAAACTTCCATTATGGAAATAGGTCTTCCATTATATTTTTTTAAATATTCTATAATTTTTTCTAACTTCATAATTAGTATTTTCCTATTTACTGTTCCAATTCTTCAAGTTCTTTGAATATACTTTCCAGTTCTTCTGCTTTGTCTTTTTCCATAATTTCAATGGCGCAGCCTGCATGGACCAAAACATATTGACCTACTTTTGCATCAGTAAGTCCTATATTCACATTGACTATGTTGCCGCCAAAATCTGCTTTTGCGTTATTTCCCTCTATTGAAACAATCTTGCCTGGCATTGCTATGCACATATTTCTCCTTTCCCGATGTTTAACTTTTGTGCTTTTGAATGTAAAAGTTAAACTCGTATGTGAATATGTTCACATATTCACATGTCTTACTTGTCTTTTTCAGCGTAATTTATCTCTCATTTTTTACATATTGCTTTATTGCTGCTGAATCATTATCCTTTGCGTATATATGTATTATTTGTTTTGTGAGAGGCTATGAATATCTGCCCTAGAGAAAGGCCACCATCATTAGGACTTACCATCACATTATGATATACTACAAATCCTTCTTTTCTAAGAAGTTTCAGGCTTTCATTCATAAGTATTTCGTTTTGAAACACCCCTCCAGAAAGTGCCACTATATCCGTATCATGAATCTCTCTAGCTTTAATAGCTTCCTCTTTTATTTTTTGCCCTATTTTTTTGTGGAACTCTAGGGCAAGTTCAGCTCTTCTTTTTTCTTGAGGGTTAGAAAATTTTTCTTTTCCCTTCCCATCAAATTCTTTAACTACCTTGGTTGCCTCGTCTTCTAGGGATATTGCACACTCTCCTTCATAAGAATTTCTTCCACAAATTCCTAGCAACGCGGCCACTCCATCAAATAGTCTTCCCATGCTTGAGCTTTTAATAGTGTTAATTTCACCTTTTAGCGCCCCTTGCATTATTTCTGATTGTTCATAAGTCATATATTTTTCTAGTGTCTTATTTTCATAAGCATATTTAATTATATCACTTATATCTATGGAAAAGGTCCTTTGCTTTAAATCTTTTTCTATATCTTTTTCTTTTTCTTCTTTATCCCTGTCCACCAACTGGCATTGATTTTCTTCGGCTTTATATTTTTTGTTTTGGGTTAGAGCATAAGCAACTTTCCAAGCCTCTGTTGCCATAGCATCCCCTCCTAAATAGGTTTCATATTGTAGGTGAGAAAATCTTTCATAGTCGCCCCCTTGGCAAATTAAAACTTCCCCTCCCCAAATATTATTATCATCCCCGTAACCTGTTCCATCAAAAGCTATTCCTATTACTTTTTCTTCAATATTATGTTCTGCCATTACGCTTCCTATATGGGCATGATGATGTTGAACCTCAATTACCTTCATATTATGTTCATTGGCAATTTCTATCGCTTTTTTTCTTGTCCAATACAATGGGTGTTTATCACAAGCTATAGATTGAGGGTTTATGCCAAAAATCTTCTTCATTCTTTGAAGAGATTCTACATATGCTGCTTGTAGCTTTTCATTATCCATATCACCGAAATATTGGCTGGGATAAACTAACGATCCTTTGGAAATTGCAAATGTGGTTTTTAGATCACCACCCATAGCAAGAATTTCTCCCCTACCCTCTGACAGGTAGAGTGGCATTGGCGCATATCCCTTTGCCCTTCTTATAATTTGTGGTTTTCCATCAATAAGCCTTATAACAGAATCGTCTATGTGGCTTATTATTCTTCTTTCATTGTATACTAATAGATCTATTTCATTTTCTCTAAAAAACTCTATCATTTCTTGATCATCTGCGATTATGGGAGAAGAAGATGGGTTGCAACTGGTAAATATTAAAGGAGATTTGCAAGCTTCTAGGATCATTTCTTGTGCTGCAATAGATGGTAGAAATACACCTATATGCTTTGCACCTTCTAGGCCATTCTCCTTTTCTTTTACCAAAACTATTGGTCTTGCAGATGACTCTAATAAACTTTCCTCTTCTTTATTTATTACGGAAGTTTCTCTAGCTTCTTTAACATTGGAAAACATTACAGCAAAAGGCTTTTTTTCTCTTCCTTTTATTTTCCGAAGCTTCCTTTCTGCCTCTTCATTTCCATATTCACAAATAAGATTATATCCTCCAACAGCCTTAAAAGCCACTACACCTCCGCTGCTGATTTTTTCTTTTATTTCATCTATTATTTTTTCTTCACAATCTTCAACCTTTTCATCTTTTCTTTTCATCAAAAGGGAGGGACCACAATCTTTGCAAGAAATGGTTTGTGCATGATATCTTCTATCCCTTATATCTTCATACTCTTTTTTGCAGGCTAGGCACATTTGGAAATTTTCCATAGTAGTTCTTTCCCTGTCGTAGGGTAGGCTGTTAATTATAGTGTTTCTTGGTCCACAAAGCATGCAACTAATAAAGGCATGTCTATGTCTTCTATTTTCGTTGAAGCAAAACTCTTCTTGACAGCTAGGGCAAGTTGCAATATCTGGCGGAATTATGATAATTTCGCTTGTTGTTTCTTGACTATGGGCAATATTGAATTCTTTAAAATCCATATACTCTATTTCTTCTCTTTCCATATGTATTATTTCGATTGGTCTCTTTTTTTCTATGGATATTCGTTCTACAAAGTTATCTATTTCTTCCTTTTGCCCTGTAACAAAAATATGGACAAGGCCACCGACATTTTGAACCTTACCTTTAAGCTTCATTTCTTCAGCGATTTTCGCCACAAAAGGACGAAACCCTACACCTTGTACCATTCCCCATATTTTTATTTTTTCTGTTGTTTTATTTTTCATTTGCAAGCCTTGACTACTTAAACATATAAATGTTTCTTTTGAAATTTTTCCTTTGGAATCTATTTTTAAAATTTATTTCTCTATTTATAAAATTTATTTCTTGGAAATTTCTTTATATTTTCCTACTAACCATTCTGTCAATTCTTTAAATCCCTCACCTGTTTTTCCCGAAACTTTAAAAACCGGTGCTTCTTTATTTAAAGCCCTAAGCCCCTTCATATAAAAAGCTTCATCAAAGTCTACATATTGTGTTAGGTCTATTCTGTTCATAACAATAACATCTGCATTTTCAAAAGCCACAGGATATTTATAAGGTTTATCACTTCCTTCTGTAACTGTTGAAATAAGCATTTTTATATGCTCGCCAATACTGAATTCTGCAGGGCAGACTAAGTTCCCTATATTTTCAATAAACATTATCCCCTTTTTTTCTGGATTTATATCTTTGATGGCTTTGTCTATCATAGGAGCATCTAAATGGCATGCACCAAAGGTATTAATTTGAACTGTTTTTACACCCATTTCCTCCAACTCCATGGCATCTATATTAGACTCAATGTCTCCTTCAATTACATATGGTTTCATTTCTATTTTTTCTTCTTTTTCAATCTCTTCCATATTTTTAATTATATTTTTAAGAGCAGTTGTTTTACCAACTCCTGGAGAACCCATTTCATTTATAAGTAAAAACCCTCTTTTCTCCATGTCATCTTTAATATGCTCTGCAATATGATCATTTGCTTCCATAATTCCTTCAACAACATTAATCTTTCTTATATCGTGCATAAAATTTTCCTTTCTTACTTGTCTTTTTTAGCGTAATTTATTTGTATTTTTCAGCGTATTTTAATCATTCTATCTCTATTGTATCTATGTAAAACTCTTTGCCTACCTTAGATGGAGCTCCTTCACCGCCACAATAAGGGCACTCAAAGGAAAGGATTTTTTTGTAAAACAGTTTATTGCAGTTTCTACATTCAAGTTTGGGTTTAACAGATGTAATGTTTATCTTTGCTTTTTCACAAATTGTATCCTTGCTGATTAAATCAAAATACATCTGAATAGACTCTCCAATAAATCCAGAATATTCGCCCACTACCAATTCTATTTTTGTCACCCTAGTCCCTCCTGCATTCTGGCAGTGCTTGGTGGCAATATTTATAATCTGTTCCGTTATTGGATATTCGTGCATACCTTCTCCTTTTCATCAGTCCATATATAGTATATCATATCTGCATATATGAATACCAGTTACTCTGCAAGGTTATATAAAGGTTATATAAAGGCTATGCAATGTTATGACAGGGAGCCACCAATGAAGTGCACCGAATTATATATTTATCTTAAACCTATTTTTTGTTTTATTCTATCTTATCCAATATCCCTGCTGCATTTGCTAGAAATATTCCATAGTTTGTGACACTTACTTTTGCTTCTTTTATTCTATTCAATCTATTTAGCATAAGTTTTCTGTTAAACATACATCCACCGCAGTGAATAACCAAATCATATTCATTTATGTTTTCCGGAAAGTCACTTCCACTTACAACATCTATGGCAATCCTTTCTCCATATTTTTTCTTAAGAATATTAGGTATTTTTATTCTGCCAATATCTTCTGTCTGCGGCGCATGAGTACATGCCTCTGCAATTAATACCTTTAGGTGTTTGTCCAAAGGCAATGCATTAAATTCTTTCATTCCTTCCTCAAATAATTTTCGGTCTCCTTTATATCCTGCATAAAGAACCGAAAAAGAGGTTAACCTAGACTCTTTGGGCTTTCTTTCATATACATAAGGGAATACTTGTGAATCTGTTATTATTAGATCTGGAGGGTTTTTTAGTTTTTTAAGTACATCTTCTAACTTGTCATGTGTAACCGAAATCACCATACATTTATTATCTAGTAGATCCCTTGTAGTTTGAACCTGTGGTAAAATCAATCTCCCTTTAGGAGCCCCTATATCTTGAGGCATGACCAGAAGCACCAAATCTCCCTCTTTTACATAGTCTAAAGTAAGAGAAATTTCTTCAAATTTTTCAGGCATAATAGCAAGGACTGCTTCTACTAGTTTTTCTCTGCCTATTCTTTTTTTCGCATTTACAACTATTGCATCCTTGCCAAATTCATTTTTGACTAAGGTTTTCAACTCTAAAGCATGGTCTTTTTTTATTGGGGTTTTCAGCCCCAAAGAGTCTTCTTTGGAGTTTTCGAAATCATTAATAACAATGATTAACGGTACTTTCCTCTTTTTAATCTCTTCTTCCCATTTTTTTTCATGAAAAAACTCATCGTCTGTTATTACAAGTATTGCCACATCTGTCTTATCTAAAACCTTTTGGGTTTTTTCAACTCTTAGTTTGCCTAGGCTTCCTTTGTCATCAAATCCTGCGGTGTCAATTAACATACAAGGTCCTATTCCTGCTATTTCCATGGCTTTGTAAACAGGGTCTGCTGTTGCACCTTTAGTTTCTGAAACTATGGCTATATCTTGATCTGTTATTGCATTTAGCAGTGTAGATTTTCCACTATTTTGTTTTCCAAATATAGCTATGTGCAATCTGTTTGCTGCTGGGGTTTGATTTAAACTCATTTTTTTCCTTTCTTTTCTTCTTGCATTATAGGGACTCCCTATAATATTTTGTTTCTCTAATAGGATGATGAATTCCATTTCAAATTCCAATGGTAGGTATACTCATAGCAAAGCTTAGAAACAAGAGGCTCATTATTATTTTAATTCTATTCATAATTCTGCTACTGTAATTTCTCTGTTTTAGTTTGGATTTTGTATATAATTAATTATATATTAAATGCTATCTAATATCCTTAAATTCTTAAAACCTAAAATCTCTTTCTCCATTACCAATTTTTTCTAAATTTTTTAATGTGACTTCCTTAGCTTTTTCATTTGGTATGGTTTTAACATCTGTTTCTACCAATTTTTCAATAAGACGTTTAGTATCTTCTTTGGCATAGTCTTCTGCATATTCTTTGATAGTAAGAAGAGCGTTAGGTTGACATACATTTTTGATTTCTCCACTTTTTGCAAGTCTCATAAACCTATCCCCTGTCCTTCCTTCTTTGTAACATGCTGTACAAAAACTCGGAACATGTCCAGTTCTAATTAGCCAATTTACGATTTCATCTAGCGATCTTTGATCAGAAATATCAAATTGCTTAGAGTTATCTTCTTCTGGCTCTTCTTCTGCATATCCCCCTACTGAAGTTTTGGATCCTCCGCTTATCTGAGACGCTCCAATATCTATTACCTTTGCCCTGGTTTTTTCAGACTCTCTTGTAGAAACAATTATTCCTGTATAAGGAACGGCCAGTCTTAATATGGCAACAATTTTTTCAAATAGTTCATCTGAAATTCCATTGTCCTCAAAATCTTCTACCTCAACACCTTCGGCAGGGCATATTCTTGGAACACTTATAGTGTGTGGCCCAACACCAAACTTCGCTTCCAAATGTTCTGCATGCATAAGCATGCCCACAAAGTCATACTTGTATAAGTTGAGTCCGAATAAAACTCCAAGGCCTACATCATCAATTCCCCCTTCCATAGCTCTGTCCATGGCTTCTGTATGGTACTCATAGTTATGTTTTGGTCCTGTTGGATGGAGTTCCAAATAGGTTTCCCTGTGATAAGTTTCTTGGAATAAAATATATGTTCCTATTTCGGCTTCATGAAGTTTTTTGTAGTTTTCTACAGTAGTTGCCGCAATATTTACATTGACTCTTCTTATGGCTCCATTTTTGTGTTTTATACTATATATTGTTTTTATTGAATCTAGAATATATTCCATAGGAATATTAACCGGGTCTTCTCCTGCTTCAATCGCTAGTCTTTTGTGCCCTAAGTCTTGTAATGCTATCACTTCATTTTTGATTTCTTCTTGGCTTAATTTTTTTCTAGTAATCTCTTTGTTCTTGTAGTGGAAAGGGCAGTATACACAATTTACACAGTGATTTGAAAGATAAAGGGGTGCAAATAGGACTATCCTATTTCCATACACATCTTTTTTTATATCTTTGGCAATATTGAAAATTCTTTCTTTAACGGCCTCATCTTCATTGGCAAGGAGAATTATTGCTTCTTTATATGACAATCCTTTTCTCTCTTCTGCCTTGATTAGAATTTCATTTACTAGTTCCTTATTATTCTTATTTTCCTCAGCATAGTCTAATGTTTTTAAAATTTCTTCATGACTTATAAACTCTGTAGCCTTACTTGATTTTGGGTTATACATACATTACACGGGCACACAACCTAGGTTCTTAATTTGTGCCTCTAACTCCTTTCTTTCTTCTATTATATTTGTTGATTTAATTTTTGATGGATAAATTTCATAAAGCTCTTTGTATTTATCCGGTGTTACCTTTTTCATAATTACATTTGCACCACATGAGAACACATTGTCTTTTTCCCTCTCATCAATAACACCAAGAGAAGTGGTTGCAGGTAAATTTATCTTTCCCATTAGAATCCTAGTAAGAGCTATGGCCCTTTTGGTAAGTTCTGTGCTGCCTTGAGGTAAGTCTTTTAACGGGGTGTCCGGATGAGGTATAAAGGGGCCAATTCCCGCCATATCACATGGGATACTATCTAAGAAAAGAATGTCTCCCGCAATGGTTTCAAGGCTTTGATTAGGAAGTCCTATCATGAAACCGCTTCCTGTTTCATAACCCAACTTTTTTAAATCCCTAAGACATGTTTCCCTGTTCTCCCAAGAACTAAGGGTATGTAACTTTGAATATATTTTCTCATCACTACATTCATGTTTAAGCAAATATCTATCTGCACCACATTTTTTCATATACTCATACTCATCATATGTTCTCTCACCTATGCTCAAAGTAATCATTATACCTGTTTTTTTTAGCTCTTTAACCACGTATCCTATATCCTCTGCTGTATAGCTTAAATCCTCACCTGACTGCAAAACCAAAGTTTGATATCCTGCTTCATAAGCCTTTTTTCCAATATCTATCATATGATCTAGGTCCATTCTAAACCTTGGAAGTTTGGAATTTTTGCAATTTAGTCCACAGTAGGTGCAGTCCATTCGGCAGTAATTAGAAAATTCTAGGATTGCCCTAATATGAATTTCTTTGCCATATATTTCTTCTTTAATTTGATTTGCCTGATTATATAAAGAGGAAAAGTCTTCTAATGCAAGAAGCTGTATTATCTTTTCTCTATTTAATTGTTTTGGATTGATTTTTTCTAGTGTCATTTTTGCCCTTCCTTAAATTCTGTTGAGTAAAGGGTTTTGGCAGAAACCCCTTCAAGCTTTCCTATCTGCCCAGCGACTTTACTTATAATTTCGTTTGGTGCATCTAACACAACACTTATTACATTAACATTCTTTTCTCTATAAGGAATTCCCATTCTTCCTATTATATATTCACCATAGCTGGAGAGAATTCCATTTACCTTTTCAGTCTTTTCTCGTTCTTCTATGACAATACCTATGACTGCAATTCTGCTCATTTCTAAACCTCCATAATAAAAAATCCTGTTGCCAAAAGCATGCAGGAATAAATGTTCCAAAGGCCATTACTCATTATAAATAAAATATACATAAGCCTTAGTTCTCATTATGTCCATCTTGCTTTCAGGTTAAACCTTATCCTCAGAAGAAATTTGTAATTTATTAATACCCACAAATACATAAAATCACACTTAATTGTTTGTATTTGTGAAGATTTATCTACAACAGAATATATTTTTTCCTGGGGTTTGTCAAGGAAAAATAGTGCAGCGAATTACTTCACCGCACTATCTATTATAATTTATTGGTTATCTAACCATGGATATTGTTGATTTGATTTTTTCACAAACTCTTTTCAATTATGCCAACTCACCTGCCGCTTTGATTTTTACCCTATTAGTATTTCCCGGATAATAAGCCAAAGGAACATCCTCAATGTCAATAATTTCTACGGTGCTTTCTATAGCTCCTGCTGAAACAGCAAGGTTAATAGCTTCTTTCTTCGCAATTTCTAAAGCTTCTTCACGTGGGGTGTCATCATAGTTTATTAGTTGTTCATATGTTCCTGACACTTTTGAAATAGCAGAACCTATAGCATTTGCACATCCGAAGTGATTTGGTTTTTCAACAACACTTGCCCCTTCCAACTTATTAGGAAGTATTACCGAGCCACCTCCCACTAGAATTACCTCTGCATCAGCATTAGAAATCTTCATAGAATCTAATGCATCTTCTGTCATTT
>CAYJJM010000042.1:0-2435 GCA_964370515.1 uncultured Oscillospiraceae bacterium
CACAAATTTAAGTAAAATACAAAAAACACGAAACTCTTATCACAACTTCGAAATTTTTTCTCGAAATTCTTACAATGTGAAGAAGCTTGAAATTATGGTATAATTATTTATGATAAAAAAATAAAAATGCGACAGATATTTGAATATGGAATGTGGTGTAAAATGGAAAAGAAAGAAAAAAAATTAAAAAAAGAATATACCTATTCAGAATTTAATAAGATTTTGGAGGCTTTACACGAGGATGTTCTTATAACAGATGGTTCAGGAACAATTCTCCAAGTTAGTGAAACCTTCAATGAAACCTATGGCGTAGAAGAAAATGTAATCGGCAAGACTGTATTTGAAATGGAAGAAAAGGGAATTTTTACGCCGTCTGTTTCTGCGGAAGTAATTAGAACAAAAGAAGCGGTTACAATGAAACAGACTAATTTGAGCAATAAACATATTGTGGTAACAGCTGTGCCTATTAAAGGAGAAAGCGGGGAAATAACACAAATTATAAGTTTTTCAAGGGATATAACTGATTATTATAATTTGCAAAGCGAATACGCAAATTTAGAGAATAAACTTGAACTTTATGAAAAAGAAATAAAAGAACTAAGAAATAAAAATTTGGAAGCAACTGGTATAATTGCCGAATCAGACTCTATGAGAGAAATTCTCCTAAAATGTTTTAAAATAGCATCTGTGGATGCTCCAATTTTGTTGACAGGGCCAACAGGCACGGGTAAATCTCTTTTGGCTAAATTTATACATGAAAAAAGAGATAGAAAGGATAAACCGTTTATAGAAATAAATTGTGGGGCTATTCCAGAAATGCTTTTGGAAGCAGAACTTTTTGGGTATGAAGAAGGGGCATTTACAGGAGCTAACAAAAAGGGGAAGATAGGACTAATTGAGTTGTCAGAAGGTGGAACTTTATTCTTAGATGAAATAGGAGAGCTACCACTGCCTTTGCAAGTGAAATTGCTTAATGTTATACAAGAAAAAAAGTTTAGGTCAGTAGGAAGCACAAAGGAGAAAAAAGTAAATTTCAGATTGATAACTGCTACTAATAGAGATATTGCAAATATGATAGAAAACAAAAAATTCAGAGAAGATTTGTATTACAGAATTAATGTGATTTCTATAGATATACCTCCTCTAAGTGACAGGAAAGAAGATGTTTATGGGTTGATAACTTGTTTTTTGGATAAGTATAATGAAAAGTATGATTCTCATGTAAGAATTTCAGATGATGCCTTAAGAATTTTATTAAAATACAACTGGCCAGGGAATGTAAGGCAGTTAGAAAATGTTATAGAGAGAGCCATACTCCTTTCTGATGGTAAAGAGATAATGAAAAAAGATATAGAAGAAGTTTCTAAAGCAGTAATAAATGGAAGCCTAGAAGAAGAGGAAAATAGCAGTGTGTTTGCAGCGACAGAAGCTAGTGAAAGCCCATTTAACATACAGGAAAAAGAAAAGTTGTCAAAAGAATTAAAAGATGAGGATGTAGAAGTAAAGATAGTAGAGGACTTTATAAGAGGGTTAGAAACAGAAGAAGTAACCTTAGAAAGTGCAATTGAAAAAATTGAAAAACAATTAATTTTAGAAGCGTATAAAAAGGCAGGAACAACACCAAAGCTTGCAAAGATGCTAGGTATTAGCCAGCCAACAGCCCATAGAAAATTGAAGAAGTATACAAAGTAAGAAAGAATTGATATAATGAAATAGTTATTCAAAAAAGAATAATTATTTAAAAAAGAATAAAAACTCCCGGAAAACAAATTTTGATATTCAAAAAAGAATAGAAAACCTTGTTAAAGTTAAGAATATGTAAAAGATGCCTATGTTTTGGCATCTTTTTTTTGGCATGAATATTGCATATTAAAATTTATACTAATAAATTATTGACAAAATATACACAGGTTTGTCATAGAAAGGAGGTAAATAAATGAGTTCGCAAGTAAAATATTAACCGCCAAGTGCTTCAGCGTCTCCTCGATTTGCAGGGATTAAAACCTTTATGAGATTGCCCCATGTAAAGACTACAGAAGATGTGGATTTTGCTATTATAGGAGCACCATTTGACACAGGATGTTCATATAAAAACGGTGCCAGATTTGGGCCAGATGCAATTAGAACAGCATCTACACTTATGAGGAATTATAGCATGAATTTAGATGTTAATATTTTTGATTATTTATCAGGAATAGATTATGGCGATTTAAACATTACACCGGGATATATTTTGGAAACATACAAGCAAATAGAAGAAGGAATGAAACCTATTTTTGATGGAAATGTATTTCCTGTAGTGATGGGAGGGGATCATTCTATAACCCTTGCTGAGCTAAGGGCTGCTCATAAAAAATATGGAAAAGTAGCATTGATTCATTTTGACTCTCACCTAGACACATGGGATCAATACTGGGGGCAAAAATATACACATG
>CAYJJM010000042.1:2445-6452 GCA_964370515.1 uncultured Oscillospiraceae bacterium
GTACACCATATAGAAGAGCTTGTGAAGAAGGGTTAATCGACACAGAACATTCAATTCAAATTGGAATTAGAGGCTCTCAGTATGGACCAGAAGATGTACAAGGCTCTATTGACTTAGGATTTGAAGTGTTAACTGCCAATGAATTACATGAAATAGGTATTGCAGAAGGAGTTAAAAGAATACAAGAAAGGGTTAAAGGTGCAAAAACTTTTTTAACTTTTGATATAGACTTTGTAGATCCATCAATGGCACCAGGAACAGGAACCATAGAAATTGGTGGGTTCACAGGGCAAGAAACTATGAATCTTATACAAGGATTAAGAGATGTAAATCTAATAGGGATGGATATTGTAGAGGTTTTGCCAACAATTGACCCATCAGGCAGGACAGCTTATATGGCTGCAAATATAATGCATGAAGTTATTTCGATATTGGCATTGCAAAGAAAAAATAAAAAGAGATAATTTTACTTTAAAAAATTTAAGGAGGAAAACATGGAAAACAACACTAGCGTAATTAGACAAGAAAAACTACCTTTTAAAGTTAAACTAGGATATGGATTATCCGGATACTGCAGTTTTATTACATGGACAGCATTTAGCTATTATGGACTTTATTTCTTTACGGATGTGGTAGGTCTTACAGCGGCTTTTGCAGGGGCGATGATATCTATAGGAACATTGTGGGATGCAATAACAGATCCTATTATTGGAGGAATTTCTGATAACTTGAAGCTTAAAAGTGGAAGGAGGAGACCGTTAATAATAGGTGTTGCACTGCCTTTTGCTTTTATTAGCATTTTGCTATTTACAAATTGGGGATTTGACGAATTTGTATCAAAAATTTATTTTGTTATTATAATATTATTATACTATACGGCTCAAACTGTATTGGATATTTCAAGTTCTGCTTTGGGTTCAGAAATGACACTAGACTACGATGAAAGAGCCTCTTTAGCAACATTTAAAAACTATTTTGGATTGGCTTCTACTGTAGCCATAAGTCCAACACTTATATTAGTAGCTTATTTTGGTGGAATGTTTGATAACCCAGATACAGGATGGAGTATTACAATTGCTTGCTATATGGTTATAGCTTTAATCTTTATTTTCTGCTTGTGGAAATCTACTAAAGGTTATGAAAGACATAGAGAGAGTGAAGAAAAATTTTCTTACAAAGAAATTTGGAAAGTGTTTCAAAATAAACCTGCTAGGATTGTAATGATACTTTTTGGAATAGCAATATTTGGAAATACAATAAATTATGCACTACAGGTTTATTATTATACAAACTATGCCCAATTAAATGGAGCTCAAATAGCTAGCATAACAATGGTATTTGGTGTTGCGAGCATAATTGGGGCTTGGGTGATAGATGTATTTATGAAAAAGTTCTCAAAGAAAGCAGCTTGGATTATTGCTGTTGGATTGGAAGGAGTTGTCCTTGCTATAATGGTTGGATTTATAATTCAGCCTGGAGATATAAGTAGTGTGTATGCTTTGGCAATTCTTATGGCTTTAGGCAATGCGGCAGTATATCAAGTTCCGTGGGCGATGATTCCTGATTGCGTTGATGTAAGTGAACTTAAACTGAAAAAGAGAACAGATGGAATTGTATTTGGAATCGTTGCGTTTGTTCAAAAATTCTGCGGTGCTTTAGGAGTGGCAGTGTTAGGAATTCTTTTAACATCAATAGGATATGCAGATACTGCAGTACAAAGTCAAGAGACATTAGATGGTCTTAAAAATATGTATGCTTTCTTGTGTGGTGGAATATATATACTAACTGTACTGATTGTTTTAAGATATCCTTTGAGCAAAAAAAGACATGGAGAAGTTCGTAAAGCTATTTCTGAGCAAAACCAAGGTAAAGAAATCAACTTAGAAGAATTCAAAGATTTATTATAATAAATAGAGTGAAAAACGCAAAACAATTTTACTTTTGTAGAAAGTAAGAGAAGAGTAGGGTTATAGAAAGGAAGTATTATGAAAGTTAAAAAATTTGTTGATTTATCTTGGGATATAACAGAAAAAACACCAATATATCCAGGAGATCCAGAACCTAAAATTGAAGTTGCTACAACAATTGAAAAAGAAGGATATAACCTTTCTAGTGTTTTGGTGGGTACACAAACAGGGACTCATGTTGATGCACCCTATCATTTCATAAATAGTGGTGAAACTATTGAAAATATGGAACTAGATTTTTTCTTTGGTGAAGCAGTGGTCGTAAAAGTTACAGGGAAAGAAAAAAATACCCCAATTGTAATGGAAGATGTTGAACCATATAGAGAAAAAATCACTTCAGGGAAAATTGTACTTTTTAATACCAATTGGTACAAAAAACTAGGGACAGAAGAATTTTTTGAGCATCCGTATATATCAAAAGAAGTAGCAGAATATTTGATAGAATCTGGCGTAAGATTTCTGTGTATTGATACAATTAATGCAGACCAAACAGGAGGAACAGAATT
Organism: uncultured Oscillospiraceae bacterium; assembly: GCA_964370515.1. Lineage (GTDB taxonomy): Bacteria > Bacillota > Clostridia > Peptostreptococcales > Anaerovoracaceae > CAYJHC01. Next base: position 4,919 of record CAYJJM010000042.1, read on the forward strand.
CCCAGTGCATGACCTATTTGCTGAAAAAAGACTAATGATAGGAGAAAATATGGCATATTTTGATAAAATTGATTTTGAGAATGTTGTTATTGCGGCTTTTCCTCTCAAAATTGTAGGCACAGATGGCTCTCCAGTAAGGGCTGTGGCTATGGAAATTGAATAATTGAAACTAGTAAATATGACTATATAAATATTGAAAAATTAAAAAATAAAAAAATACGCAAAACACCCTACTCATTGAATAGGGTGTTTTGGCTGATATAAATAATCCGCAGGATTATTTATTAGGCATTTTCGCAATACAAGTACTGCAAGGCGAAAGCCATACAATCGCTTTATATTAGACGAAGTCTAATATAAATAAAAATTCATAAATTGGCAATTATAATGAATAATTTATGAAAATAATGATTAAAAACAAAAATAAATGAATAAATATACAAAAACTACTTGATTTATTAAAGAAATCAGTTATAATTATAAATATAGTAAACAGGTATTTGAAAAATTGTAATGCAAAGGAGTTTTAATATGAACACAATAACAAACAGCAAAAGAGCCCATATACTTGTTCAGGCTTTACCATATATAAAAAACTATGCAGGTGAAACTGTTGTAGTCAAGTATAGTGGGGATGCCATGATAGGTGATGCTCTTAAAGAAGAAGTTATAAAAGATATTGTCCTTATGCATCAAGTGGGGATTAATGTGGTTCTTGTTCATGGCGGTGGGCCAGAAATTGATGCAATGCTAGGTAAGGTAGGAATTGATGTTAAAATGGAAGGCAACACCAGATGTTTGGATGGAGATGCCATAGGAATAGTTCAGCAAGTCCTTGCAGGAAAAGTCAATAAAGACCTAGTGCAACTAATTGAAAACCACCAAGGAAAGGCTCTAGGGCTTTGTGGATTAGATGGCTCAATGCTCAAGGCTACAATGATTGATAGCGAAGGCCTTGGATATGTAGGACAAGTTGAGGAAGTAAACACTCAGGTCATTGAAATGGCTCAAAAAGGTGGCTATATTCCTGTGATTTCAGCAATAGCTAGTGGATATGATACTGGAGAAGCACTTCATGTTAATTCTGATATAGTAGCCTCTAAGATAGCGTCAGCTCTAGGTGCTTCAAATTTAATCTTAATGACAGATGTAAAAGGAATTCTTGAAAATAAAGAGGATGATAGCACACTTATTCCAGAAATCAAGGTAAGCGAAGTGCCTAAGTACAAGAAAAATGGTGTAATTTCAGGGGAAATGATACAAAAGGTAGATTGTTGCGTTGAAGCTGTAAGAAGAGGTGTTAGTAAGGCAACTATAATTGATGGCACAGAAGAACATTCGATTTTGGTTGAATTATTTACAGACGAGGGAATTGGAACACTGTTCTGTTAAACTGAAAAAAGAAAAGTATACTAAGCTTTAGATTGAGAAGAATAAATCAGAAAGATAATAGTAAGAAGTGAAAAGAGAGGGAAAAAATGAAACATTTGTTAAAAATGCTAGATTGGGATAAGGAAGAAATTATAGAAGTTTT
>CAYJJM010000042.1:6462-9791 GCA_964370515.1 uncultured Oscillospiraceae bacterium
ATGAACAAAAACATGGAATTCCCCACAGTAGAAATCTGAATGGAAAAACTTTGGGAATGATATTTGCCAAGGCATCTACAAGAACAAGGGTTAGTTTTGAAGTAGGGATGAGACAGCTTGGCGGACATGCCCTCTATCTTTCTGCCAAGGATATGCAAATTGGAAGAGGGGAACCAGCTGAAGACACAGCCAGAGCACTTTCCCGTTATATTGATGGAATAATGATTAGAACATTTGAGCAAGAAGAAGTTGAAACAATGGCTAAACATGGAAGTATTCCTGTAATTAATGGTCTTACTGACTTTTCTCACCCTTGCCAAGTGTTTGCGGACTTAATGACTATTAGAGAACAAAAAGGCACCTTTGAGGGAGTTAAAATGTCTTTTATAGGTGATGGAAACAATATGATGAATTCTCTGATTGTGGGAGGATTAAAGGTAGGAATGGAAGTTGCAGTAGCTTGTCCTGATGGATATAAACCGCCACAGATTATTCTTGACTTTGCTGCCACTTATCCAGACCATTTTACGATCACAGACAAACCCGAAGAAGCAGTCAAGGATTGTGATGTGGTACTCACAGATGTGTGGACCTCAATGGGTCAAGAAGAAGAGGCAATTGCTAGAATTAAGGCTTTCGCTGGGTATTGCATTAATGAAGATTTGATGAAGTTTGCGAAAGAAGATGCTGTAGTAATGCATTGCTTGCCAGCGCATAGAGAAGAAGAAATATCTACAGAGACATTTGAAAAACATGCAGATGTAATATTTGATGAAGCAGAAAACAGGCTTCATGCACAGAAAGCAATTCTAGTTCACTGCATGAGTTAATGAAAATTTTATTGGGATCTTAAAAGAGAAGAAAATAAGAACACTTAAAACCTTGAAAGGGAGAACTTTTGAGGTTTTAGTTTTTGATAAATTAACAAATTAGTTTTTTGAACAAATGTAATAAAGATATAGATTGCAAATGCCGTAACTGATATAATTAAAATGTATTGGCAAATGTTTGAATATAGGAGAGTACTAGCATATATGAAAAATATAATAAAAGGGGTGTTACTATGTATAGGTATTGCGCTGCCAGCTTGGCTTGGCGGAATTTTGATACCGGTTGTAGGGGCACCTGTTTTTTCAATAATAATTGGAATAGGTCTTTCCTTCGTAATTAAGAACAAAGGGTTCAAACCGGGAATACAATTTACATCAAAAAAAATATTGCAATATTCCATTGTCCTTATGGGGTTTAGCATGAGCTTTATAACTGTCCTAGAAACAGGGAGAGACTCATTGGCACTTATACTTGGAACTTTGGCAGTTGCCTTAGTGGTAGGGTTTTTTGTTAGTAAGGCAATGAAACTTCCCCAAAACACATCAATACTTATAACAGTGGGTTCTTCCATTTGTGGAGGCTCTGCAATAGCAGCAACAGCACCGGTTTTGCAGGCAAAAGACGATGAAATATCCAGTGCCATATCTACAATATTTTTATTTAATGTAATTGCAGCTCTAATATTTCCTACTATTGGTATGTCTATAGGTCTTACTGATACAGGCTTTGGAATTTGGGCAGGAACAGCAGTAAATGACACAAGTTCAGTAGTTGCAGCAGCTACTACATGGAGTCAGATAAACAGTAGCAATATAGCATTAGAACTTGCAACCATAGTTAAACTTACTAGAACCCTTGCAATAATCCCTATAACATTCGTATTGGCAATATATATTTCAAGACAAAAAATAAAAGAAATAAAGGCCAAAGGTGAATCGGAAGAAGAGTTGAAGAATTTCAGCTTAAGAAAAATATTTCCTTGGTTCATTATATTCTTTTTGCTAGCCACAACAGTTAATACTATTTTCCCAATACCAGACATGATTTCAGATGGTTTAGTTACAGCAGGAAAATTTATGATCACCATGGCTATGGCTGCCATTGGGCTTAATACAGATATCAAGAAAATGGCTTCAAATGGGATGAAACCAATTTTGCTAGGACTTATATGCTGGATTGCAATAGCAACATCTTCGCTGCTTATACAATATTTAATGGGGATGATGTAGTAAAAACTATTGACTTAAATAAGATATTATGTTTATATAATAGGAGAGATATTTATATTTTGAGGAAAACCAATGAGAATAATTAGAAATGACAATTTTAGTTTTAACTTTTTCTTTGCCTTTATTAATTCAGTTAAGAAGGTCTCTTTGTAATTTCTCTAAAATATATGTGAAAATTTTGATAGCGTATATACCTGAGGTTCCAAAGAGCCACAGGTATTTTTTTATGAATAATCCTTAGTAAACTTAAAATGATTATTTATGGTGATTATATAACTAATTGGAGGAGTAAATGATAATTCTACTAAAAGACAAGAAGGACAACCAGCAACTAGAAAATTTAAAAAAATGGTTTATAAATCAGGGACTTGATATAAGCATGACTGAAGGAATAAATGATACCATAATGGGAGTTATAGGAGATACTTCAGCTATAGACATTGATATAATAAACTCTTTGGATATCGTCCATAGTGTAAAAAGAATCCAAGAACCATACAAAAAAACTAATAGAAAATTTCATCCAGAAGACACTGTCATTAACCTTTGTGACGGAACCCAAATAGGAGGGGGAAACTTCACTATTATGGCAGGCCCATGCTCTGTAGAGTCTAGTGAACAAATATGCAGTGTTGCAAGGTCAGTAAAAGAAGGAAAGGCAACTATACTTAGGGGAGGAGCCTTTAAACCTAGAACTTCGCCCTATGCCTTTCAAGGTATGGGTAGCGATGGTATTGAACTTTTGCTTGAAGCGAAAAAAGAAACAGGCCTACCTATTATTTCAGAGCTTATGGATTTGACCCAGTTGCCCCATTTTGAAAATGTGGATATTATACAAATTGGTGCCAGAAACATGCAAAACTTTACTCTTCTTAGAGAAATAGGACGGACAAATAAACCCATTTTGTTAAAGAGAGGTTTGGCAAATACAATTGAGGAATTTATCATGAGTGCAGAATATATAATGTCGGGAGGAAATTCTAAGGTTATACTATGCGAAAGAGGCATTAGAACTTTTGAAACTGCAGTAAGAAACACTTTAGATATTTCTGCAATTCCAGTACTCAAAGAAAAAACTCATCTTCCAATTATAGTTGACCCAAGCCATGCTACAGGGCATGCAAGGTTTGTGCCAGATATGGCAATGGCGGCCGTAGCTGCAGGGGCAGATGGACTTATGATAGAAGTACATAATGACCCAGCCAAGGCGCTCTGTGATGGGCCTCAGTCCTTATCACCAGAAACATTTATAGACCTTTCCACAAAGGT
>CAYJJM010000043.1:0-7453 GCA_964370515.1 uncultured Oscillospiraceae bacterium
CCCCAACCGACAGATTCGAAGTCTGCGACTCTATCCATTGAGCTAGCGCTCCATATCTATACAATTTTACAGTAAATTCAAAAACTTTGCAATGGATTAATGTTAAATAGGTGAAGTTTTATTATTGCTTTTGCTTGGATGTGTGCCAAAAGAGAAAAAGGGTATAAAGATAAATAGAATCAGTTATTAAGTTGGAAGTTTTGGACTTAGGAGGTTAAAATGACAAAGAACAAAAAAATTGCACGCATTGTTGTGCCTATTGCCATACTTGCAATTGTTGGAGCAATTTGGATATTTAAATCACAGGGCAATGAAGACAATGGAGCTGATGGCTTCCCTACACCTTTAGAAATAACAAATGTAGATATGGATGAAATAACATCACACAATTTGCCTATAATGCTTGACTTTGGTGGCGAAGATTGCCAACCTTGCCAGGTTATGAAGCCAGACTTAGAGAAAGTTCATGGGGAGCTAGAGGGGAAAGCCCTTATACACTATATAGATGTTTGGGCAATTCCTGAAAATGCGGAAGGATTTCCTGTACAGGTGGTTCCAACTCAGATTTTTATGAATCCTGACGGAACACCTTATGTGCCTAGCCCAGAAGTATATGATACTGTTCCAGGGCTTATGATTTACTCTTCCAATGAAACGGGAGAACATCTTTGGACTGTACATGAGGGAATTATGACAGAAATACAGATGGAAGAAATTTTTGAGGATATGGGAGTAGAAGTATGATAAATCAATGGCTTGAAACATTAAGCACCTTTATACAAGATAGCACATGGCTTGCACCTGTAATAGCCCTTTTGGCAGGAATATTAACATCTCTTACCCCTTGTTCCCTTTCTACAATACCATTAATTGTGGGGTATGTAGGAGGAACATCTAAAGAGACAAAGAAAGCCTTTAAACTTTCTCTGACATTTGCCATAGGTTCTGCTATAACGTTTACAGTTCTTGGTGTAATAGCTTCTATAGCAGGAGGATTAATTGGGTCTTCTGCAAGCTGGTGGTATATTTTAATAGGAATTCTTATGATTTTGATGGCACTTCAAATTTGGGAGTTATATCAATTTATTCCATCTACTAATATAATGTCTAAGAGTAAGAAAACAGGATATATAGGAGCCTTTGTTGCAGGAATTTTGGGAGGAGTTTTTTCATCGCCATGTGCAACTCCAGTCCTTATTGTTTTACTTGCGTTAGTGGCGGGACAGGGAAGTATACTATGGGGGACTTTTTTATTGTTGCTTTACTCCATCGGACATGGAATGTTAGCTATTATAGCAGGAACTTCTGTAGGATTTGCTAACAAGATTACTACTGATGAAAAATATAGCAAATTCAGTTCAGCTATAAAAATTATTATGGGGATAATGATATTGCTTATTGGATTATATATGATATATTTAGGGTTTTAATAAAAGTTTTGATAGGGAATGGGAACAAAACCAATTTTAATTGAATAATAGTCCTTCTTCTTAGACGGCTGTGGTTGTTGGGGAAGAGGGGCTTTTTCATATATAAACAAGTGGCTTGATAGGGGAAACTTCGGACTAGGAACATTAAAATTTTTCTTGTTTTGAAAAACTCTTCAAAAATGTTATCCTATTAGTAGAAGGCTAGAAGGCTAGAAGGCTAGAAGGCTAGAAGGCTAGAAGGCTAGAAAGGTATATTATGAAAAAATTATTAAAGATATTAATTGCAATATTATTGATAGCTGTTTTGGTATTTGTAGCTATCAATCTTTATGTTGTATATGTTGGTGGAAAAAGTGTAATAGCATCTTCTGTTGGGAATGAAGGAATGATAACAAAAGAGGAAGTTGAGGAACTTGAAGATTATGGCATTTCAGTTGCTTTGGTCTTGGGGGCTGGTCTAAATGAATATGGAGGACCTTCTCAAATTTTACAAGATAGGCTTGATGTAGCTATATTCTTGTATGAAGAGGGTGCAATAGAAAAAATAATATTAAGTGGAGATAATGGACAAGAAACATACAATGAAGTTGTTCCTATGTATAGGTATGTGGTAGAACAAGGTGTCAAAGGAGAGGATATATTTTTGGACTATGCAGGATTTTCCACATACGAATCAATTTATAGGGCAAAAGAAGTTTTTCAAGTGGAAGAAATGATTATTGTCACGCAAAAGTTTCACCAGGACAGGGCAGGATATATAGCCGATAGCTTGGGCATTGAGGCTGTGGGAATAGGAGCAAATCAAAACTCAGATGGCATAGATTGGAATATGGAAATAAGAGAAAGCATGGCTAGGGTCAAGGATTTCTCTTTTGGAATATTTAAGCCAGAACCAACTTATTTAGGGGAACCAATCCCTATAACAGGAAATGGAGAAATAACTCATCCCGAGGAATAATAAACTCCATCCTAACATTTGACATATAACCGAAAAATCCCAAGGAATAATAAAAAAAAGGACTGATGTTCAGTCCTTTTTTATTGTTATCGATTTAAGTTATATAGTTATTAAAATATATAACTTAGATAGCACCTAATTGAAGCATAGCATCAGCAACTTTTACGAAGCTTGCAACGTTTGCTCCAACAACATAGTTGCTCTTGTGGCCATAATCAGATGAACCTTTTTGGCATTGTGCAAAGATGTTTTCCATGATATCTTTTAGAGTTTGGTCAACTTTTTCGAAAGTCCAGTATTCAAATGAACTGTTTTGGTTCATTTCTAGACAAGAAGTAGCAACACCACCAGCATTAGCAGCTTTAGCAGGTCCGAAAAGAACATCTGCTTCTAAGAAAGCGTCTACTGCTTCTAGTGAACAAGGCATGTTAGCACCTTCAGCTACAGCGATAACGCCATTAGCGATAAGAGTTTTTGCGTCTTCTTCGCTAAGTTCGTTTTGAGTTGCACAAGGAAGAGCAACATCGCATTTAACTGACCATACGCCAGTTCCTTCGTGGTACTCAGCATTAGGTCTGTAAGTTTTGTAAACTGAAAGTCTTTCTCTCTTAACTTCTTTGATTTCTTTGATTGCATCAAGGTCGATTCCATCTGGGTCATATATCCAACCAGTAGAGTCAGTCATTGTAACAACTTTAGCTCCAAGTTCAAACGCTTTTTCAGAAGCATAGATAGCAACATTTCCTGATCCAGATACAGCAACAACTTTATCTTGGAAAGTATGTCCATTGTGTCTTAACATTGCATCTGTGAAGTAAAGAAGTCCAAATCCTGTAGCTTCTTTTCTTGCCAAAGATCCACCATAGTTTAGACCTTTACCAGTTAAAACGCCTTCGTGTGCGTTTCTGATTCTTTTGTATTGTCCAAACATGAAACCGATTTCACGACCACCAACACCAATGTCTCCAGCTGGAATATCAGTATCAGGTCCGATATGACGATAAAGTTCAGTCATGAAGCTTTGGCAGAAAGCCATAACTTCTCTATCAGATTTACCCTTAGGGTCAAAGTCAGAACCACCTTTACCACCACCGATAGGTAGTCCAGTAAGCGCGTTCTTGAAGATTTGCTCAAATCCTAAGAATTTGATGATGCCTAAGTTTACAGAAGGGTGGAATCTAAGCCCGCCTTTGTAAGGTCCGATAGATCCGTTAAACTGCACTCTGTAACCACGGTTAACTTGGATTTTGCCATTATCGTCAACCCAAGTTACTCTGAACTTAACTTGTCTTTCAGGCTCAAGAATTCTTTCTAGAATGCTTGCTTCTTCGTATTGTGGGTTTTTGTCCAATACAGGACCAAGCGATGCCAAAACTTCTGTCGCTGCTTTGATAAATTCTGGTTCGCTAGCGTTTAATTTTTTTAGGTTTTCTAATTGCTGATTTACATAAGTCATATGTTTACCTCCTAATGGTAATGATTTTAGTAAAATATCCTATTTCAAAAGTATTCTATCATATGGTGAAAAAAAAAACAACCTAAAAATCAAAGGAAAAAGGGTTTTATTTTTGTTTTTTATACAAAATAAAAGAAAAAAATAAAATCGTATAAAATTCTTTGGAATTTCAACAATATTAAAAGAAAACTTCACTGAAAAATTCAGAATATTTAATAAATTAATTCTTAAAAATGAGAGAAAGCAGTTGGAATGGTTTAAAAGCAACAATTACTCATTAGAAATTTGCTCTTCAATTCCTTTTTGGGCTAGAGAATCCGCCCTGTTATTCATATTAACTATATGTTCAAATTCTTCGTATGAGAATCTATTTCCATTAAATTCTATAAACTTTCTATATAGTTCTTTGGAGTTTATGACTTTGCTGCTTAGATTTACATGGCCTTTTATCTTGAAAAATGATATTTCATTTTTCTCAATGAATGGAATAAGGTTTTCCCATAAATCTTTATTTTCCACAGGTTTTTTTGTAGAATTTTTCCAACCATTTTTTTGCCAATTTTCATACCACTTTTCTTTGAAACAATTAACCAAATAACTACTGTCAGAGTAAACTTCTATGGATAGGTTATCCCTCTTGAGAGCATTAAATGACATCAAAAGAGCGGTAAGCTCCATCCGATTATTAGTTGTATTCTTTTCGCCTCCATATAACTCTTTTTCGTTATCGCCAAAAACTAGTATGCTTCCCCAACCGCCGGTGTTGGTATCAAACTGATTTCCTGAACACCCTCCATCAGTATAAATTTTAAGCACTTCCATAGAAACCTCCCAAAGAATGAACTCAAAGATTGAACATGTGATATTATACATGCAAACGGATAATTAATATTAACATTATTTCTATATTTTCTCAATAATTATGGTAAACTACTATAGGAAAGATTCAAAAAATAGGATTTTTTTGAAATTGAACAAACAGAGGAAGGAATACAAGGGACAATATAAATGAAAGAAACAAAAGGAAGTAAAGAAATAAGTGAGCATGCTCCAGACAACATAAGCGAGCATGCCCATAATCATAACAATGATAATCTTCACGAGCATAATCACAGCCATAGCCATTCGCCTGACTTTAGTAAAAAAACCTCAAATAGACTAGCTAAGGCCATAGGTCATATGGAAAAAGTAAAGAGAATGGTAGAGGAAGAGACGGATTGTATGGAGGTTATGACACAGCTTCTAGCAGTTAGAGCTGCTATTGATAGCACGGGCAGATATATTTTAAAAGAGCATATTACGCATTGCGTAGTTGATTCGGCTCAAAATGGTGATATGGAAGCCATAGAAGATTTAAAAAAGGTTATAGATTCTTATTTAAGGTAACCATGTAATGGTGTCCAGTAAATCAAGGGATTGAGTCACCGATTAATTTTGAAAAATTAAAGGTTAAAAAATATAGAATACAAATAGAAAATAAAAATATAAGTAATTAAGAATATATTAGAAAGGTGAATAAAATGGCAATAATTCGAAATATACCTACAGCTATAAGAGTTTATGGGAGCCTAAGGCTACTGACCAAATACAAAAAAGCTATAAAAAAATACAGAGAAGAAGGCAACCTTGAAAAAGAAAGAGAAAATATTTTGATGGCTACATCGGTTTGGGGAAAACAAGTTGTCAAAGATATTAGGGCAGATGTAGCGGTTACAGGCAGAGAAAACATACCTGACAATGGCCCAGTTGTCTTTGTGTCAAATCACCAAAGCTTTGCAGATATACCAGTGCTTGTATCTATCTTAGATAAGTTTCAAACAGGATTTGTGGCAAAGCAAAGCTTGGAAAAATTACCACTTTATGGTCAGTGGGCAGATCTAGTTAGATGTGTATTTATTTTGCGAGAAAGCCCAAGGGAATCGTTAAAAGCTATGAAAAAGGGAATAGAGTATATTGAGCAAGGGTTTTCAATGGCTATTTTCCCAGAAGGAACTAGAAGCAGAGGGGGGAAAATGGCAGAGTTTAAAAAAGGATCAATGAAACTTGCTACAATACCTGGAGTGCCAATTGTGCCTATTGCTTTAAATGGAACCTATGCTATATATGAAGAAACGGGTGTATTTAAGAAAGCAAAGGTGGAAGTTAAAATTCTCCCGCCTGTAAATACCAAGGACATTTCAAAGGAAGAAGAAAAAGAGTTGGCATCTACTCTTGAAAATTTAATAAGAGAAAATGTAGAAGAAATGCAACAAAGAATGGAAAAGTAAAGAGGAAAAGGCTTTATCTAAAATTCTTGAAACCCAGTGAAAGAAAGTGTAAAAGAAATGCAAAAACAAGTGGGAGAATAAAATGAAATTAGAAAATAGAAATTCAAAAAAATCAATATATATTGTCTTAATAATAGGACTTCTAATACTTTTTGTAGCGGATATGTTATGGGTAACCAGTGGCAGGTCAGAAGATTTTGATTTGGGAGTTATGAATTTTGTCTATGAAAATAGGATTGCTCCTCTCAATACCTTCATGGAAATGATTACATATTTGGGAGACTGGTTTTCTATAGTGGCCGTCTGCTTACTTCTATTAGCTTTTGATAGCACCCGCCTTAAATATGGTGTGCCTGTAGCTGCAATGGCTATAATAAGTAGCGTTATCAATAAGATTTTTAAAACTATAATTCAAAGAGAAAGGCCTTTGGAAGAAATGATGCTTATAGAGCAAGACGGGTTTTCTTTTCCTAGCGGACATTCAATAACAGCTTTGGCCGTTTATGGAATACTAGCTTACATAGTTTTTAAACACATGAATTCGGATAAAGCAAAGAAAGGCCAAAACAAAAATCTGTATGCGGCAGGCCTGGTTTTACTAGCTTTAATAATAGGAATTTCAAGAGTTTATTTAGGTGTTCATTATCCTACAGACATTCTAGGTGGATTCACTGAAGCAGCAATACTAATACTTATATTTGTAGGCTTCGCACTACCTAAGTGGAATAAGTTAAGAGAAAAAATAGAAGTGAAAATTGCAGAAAAAAGAGAAAGAGAAAAAGAAATAAAGAATTTAGAAGAATAAACTAATATACGAAAAAATCACGAATTTCTTTAATAATTAAACCAAGGAGAATTATATTGGAAAACACTATTTTAATATCAAAAGCCACATGTGAAGCATGGGTTGAAAATTTCCGAAAATATAATGTGCCTTATTTGCACGCAATGGGCGGCTATGGAAAAACAGCACAGGCTAAGGAATTTGCAAAAAGGTATTTTGCGATACACAGGCATTTTGACGCTAGGGGTGCTGGTATTTTTGATACCATAGAAAATTTGTTTATTAACTGTGAAAAAACACCAGAGAAAAAGCTTGTTATTATTGATAACATTGAAGCGTTAGCAGACTCAAGGGGCGAAAAAAAAACTTGTTAGACTACTAACTTCCAAAGCCTTAGATACTAACAACATAAAGGTAATGCTTTTAAGCACTGCGCCTCTTCCAAAATATCTATATGATTTAAAGTTGTCAAAAATATTGGTGGTAGAAGATAAAAATACATTGGAAGTAAAAGATAACCAAATTGTTTCCCTTATGAAAAATGATCCAGCTTTTGAC
>CAYJJM010000043.1:7463-8463 GCA_964370515.1 uncultured Oscillospiraceae bacterium
GCTTAAAGACACAGACATTAAAAGATATGCAAGCAAATGTATTGAATTTAGCAGTGGCTACCCAGTGGCAGCTATTTTTTATCTGCAAAGTTTGGCTGCAAATATTTATGACAGCGAAAGGGCTTTGAATCTTGCAACTAACGAACTGTATAGTTACCTTGAATATAAAATACAAAGCCTATCGGAAGATGAATTCCAGCTAATTTTGCGCCTTTGTGTGTTTGATGTATTTACAATGGATATGGCAAAAGAAATTCTGCCTGATATAAGAAAAGAAGATATTTTTTCCCTAGAGAAGTACAGCATTTTAGAGCCTTGTTTTTGCGATGAGTTTTCCGAAGGGTTTTGCATAGAGCCTAATATTTATCAATATTTACAGAGTGAGCTTTTAAAAACAAATTTATTTGATCCAATGAATACAAAAAGCAATCCGAGCCAAACACTGCCTATACAACCACAAAACCTCAATATGCGGGCGACTACACAGTAAGGGCAACCTCTGCGGCAACAGCAAGCACCGCACAAGGTGTTGTAAGTGATAATTTCAGAATAACAGCTGTAGACCAAACTCCGACGGCTACATCGAAAACAGTAACTTCTGGACAAACAGTAGATTTATATGAATTTTTAAAACAAGCAAACGCTAATGTCAAAGGAGATGTAACTTTAACCATGAGAGCAGGTAGTGGCGGAACATTTGATTCTACTACAAATAAATATACAGCACTAAACTCACCTGTCCAAGCAACCTTTGATTTATCCATTGCTGCATTCGATGAAAACAGTGATGGAATAAATGAGTACAGTGCGTATAACGGTGGTGACCTTACAGCTATAGTTCGGCATCAGATTATTAGCGGTGGCGGACAATCCATTGCTAGGGGGCAAGACATAATTGTAACATCTAATGCCAATTTTGATACTTTTGAATCACTGGATATTATTTTAGAAGGAACGGCGACGCCTATAACTTTACTTCGTATGCCGGAGACTTCAAATG
>CAYJJM010000043.1:8473-9695 GCA_964370515.1 uncultured Oscillospiraceae bacterium
TGTAGAAAATGGCATTATTATTGCCACAATAAATGGAAGTTACACAGAAACATTGCCTTATGGAACGCACACAATATCAATTAACCTTGTGGGAGGGGCACCGTCTGCAACAGCACAGATTACAATAGCTGCCCCTGGAGCAGATGCCTCTGAAACAGGGGATAATACAAACATGACACTATATATAGTAATAGGGCTTATAGCGCTAGGTGGAATAGCTACAGTTCTTTACAGAAGAAAAATGGTGAAATAATAGACAGAAATTAATGTGCGTTTCGTATTTGAAGTGACAAAGCTGTTTAGGCTAGGTAAAATAACAAATGCGAAAAATAAATTAAAAAAATAGTTGGATACTTGAATTAAAAAAGGGGCGAAATCGTAATTTTTACGACAGCCCCTTCTTGAGTGTTTTTATCGTTAGCGGTCGCCAAAGGTTTTTCTTACACATTAAATTATTTTTTTGCAGTTATCAAAACGCCGCTTTGTTCTGCCCTATCATAAAATAGACTTTTGCCTAAAGTTGCCAGAGGAATGCCATAGGCAATAGCCACTTTTTCGTCAAATAAAGAAAGCCTCATAGCAGCCTTTCCTGCTGAGTACATAATTCTATTATCGATTCTATTGTCTGCAGCAATTGAGACAGCTGAACCAACAGAAATTCCCAAATCCGTGATTTTTAAAGCACAGATAGCTCCTGCTGATTTATTTTTCCCGCAATTTTCAAGACCACAAAATCCACAGCCCTCAAGGCCAAGTTTAACATCTTTAACACCTATCAAAAGAATACAGTGGCTGTTATCTATATTATGGGCATCACGAATAAAGAAATCCTGACCTAATTCTTCTCCTATAGATAACATTTCTTTGGTCAAAATGTTTTTTTCATCTCCTGTAAGTATGACTGTCTCTATAGAATCATCACCACATGCTTTGGGTGCGGTTCTAGCTCCAATTGCCATTTGCTTTGCTACAGAAAGAGTCGCTTCTTTTTCTGCATCATAACTGTTTATTATCATATTAAATACCTCCTTTTATAATATCTTTTAAATACATAAATTTGTTCTCTTGTCTAAAATCTTTAGAAATAAATAAATGCCTGACTTTTGGTCGTTTATTCAACAACGCCTTATTTAAGCTTTCTGCATCTTTCATCCTAACTCCAGTAACTTTAACTATAAATGAAATGCCCTTTTGTTTCAGACTTTTTGATAGATGCGACTTT
>CAYJJM010000044.1:0-9512 GCA_964370515.1 uncultured Oscillospiraceae bacterium
TTTATTGTTTAGGAGAGGAAATAATGTATAACATATTAATTTGTGACGACGAAAAGGATATAGTAAATGCACTAAAAATCTATCTGGCAAATGAGGGGTATCAGTTATTTGTTGCAGAGAATGGAGAAGAAGCTGTAGAAATTGCCAAACAAACTGACTTGCATCTAATACTTATGGATATTATGATGCCCAAAATGGATGGAACTACAGCTGTCCTAGGAATAAGAGAATTTTCCAATGTGCCAGTAATATTTCTCACTGCCAAAAGCGAAGATATGGACAAATTGTTAGGCTTAAGCATAGGAGGAGATGATTATATAACAAAGCCATTTAATCCGCTAGAAGTGGTTGCTAGAGTAAAGTCCCAAATAAGAAGATATATGGAATTAGGTGCTAAGCCAAAAGAAAAGGAAATTCTCGTAATAGATGGAATAGAGCTAGATTCAAGAGGAAAAGTGGTTACAGTTGATGGAGCCCAAGTTTTCTTAACACCTTCCGAATATGAAATCCTAAAACTTCTCATGGAAAATCAAGGCAAAGTATTTAGCCCCAAAAAGATATATGAGCATATTTGGGGAGAAGTTTCTAATGGGAGCGAAAGTACTATAGCAGTGCATATAAGACATTTAAGAGAAAAAATTGAAATTAGCCCTAAGGAACCAAGATACCTAAAGGTTGTTTGGGGACAAGGGTATAAAATGCAAAGTTTTGCAAAGTAAAATGTTTTTGGTGTAAATAAAAGTCATAAAGAGACAGCTTAAGGGAATTGATAAATTGGAATGAAGGCGTAAAAAATCATGAAAAGCGAAAAATAAAAAAAGAGAGGGAACCGTGATGAAAGAGAATATATTAAAAAAAGAGGAGAATGCTGGGTTGGAAAAGACTGATGGAATTGATAAAATTCCTATTGAAATCTGGTTAGTTACAGGAATGATTTCTTTTGTGGGAATAGTTTTAGGTGTGTACGATTTTGCTGGATATTATTATTTTGGGTTTAGCACAGGTGCAATAGCAATATATTTTACAATCTTTGCTTTGGTACTAGCTGCTTCCATACACTTTATAAAAGATAAAATTAAAAAAGGTCTTTTTTGGCAAAACTCAATAATAAAATGGACACTCAGAAGCATTGAATACACAAAAGAGGGATATAGAAATAAAGAGGGTAAAATTTCAAATTTATTTTTAGCTAAGATGATTCTATTGTGTTGGGCGGTAGCTTTAATAGGCTTTCAAATAATTCTTAATTTAAGGCTGTCTGATACGTTCTTTGTGGCATTGGTTCTATTGGTAGGAGCTATTTTAGTGATTTTTAGAATAGGTGCAGATATTAATAGTGTTAGAAAGGCAAGGGAGGAAATAGCAAAAGGTAACTTTGGATATAAGATAGATGTAAAATCTGTAATGTTTCCTCTGAGAAAAAGTGCAACAGAATTAAATTCTATTGGGGAGGCTATCAGTCTTGCTGTAGAAGAAAAGTTAAAAGCTGTAGAGGAAAAATTAAAAAGCGAAAGATTAAAAACCACATTAATAACAAATGTTTCTCATGACATAAAAACACCACTTACCTCTATTATCAATTATGCAAATTTAATGGATAAGGAAAAGACAAAAAATAAGCAAATGGCAGAGTATATTGAAGTGTTGGTAAGACAGAGTAACAAATTAAAAAAAATGACAGAAGACTTAATAGATGCCTCCAAGGCTTCCTCAGGAGCCATGGAAGTCAACTTAATGGAAATGGATGTAGAAACAATATTAACTCAGACCGTAGGCGAATACAAAGAAAGCCTTGAAGAAGCTGGGCTAGAAGCCATACTAACTGCCCCTAAAGAGTCCGCTAGGATTATGTGCGATGACAGACTGATAACCAGAGTTTTGGAAAACCTATTTTCTAATATTTGCAAGTACTCTATGGAGGGAACTAGGGTATATATTAGTTCCTATATAGAGGGGGAGCAAGTATATATGTCCTTCAAAAACATTTCTAAAGTTCTCCTAAATATAACACCGGAGGAGCTTAAGGAAAGGTTTATAAGAGGCGATGAATCTCGCAGCGAAGAAGGAAACGGACTAGGACTTAACATAGCAGATAGCTTTACAAAAATTCAAAATGGCAAGCTTGACATTGACATAGATGGAGATTTATTTAAAGCAACCCTCTCTTTTGCCACTATCATTTAAAATGAATGAATAAACCAAGACTGTTGCAGAGCTTTGTAGATCTTTGCAAAGAAAGTTCGTAAATTATCTGCCATTGTAATGGCAAAAAATCTAGATATGAAAATTGTTGCTGAGGGAATTGAAACAGTTCAGCAAGCATCTTTCATAAAGGAAACAAATTGTTATTATGGACAGGGATACTACTTTGAGAAGCCTATGAGGAAAGAGGATTTTATAAAATTAATAATTGAAAATAAAACCTATGAAATAGAAACATAAAGGTTAACTTTACTTCCTCCTTGGTTTTTTTGGCTTTTTCTTAACGGAAAATCCAAAAGTGCCCAAAGATTTACCAACCTCGAAATATTCACGATGTGCATACGCTAGAAGGTTTGCTTTATCTAGCCTTAGTCTGCCAGCTTTATCTATGAGGCTTTCTCTGGCGTTGACTGCTACTATGTCTGCCAGAAACATATGGTGACTGCCTAGGGGAATTATATCAAAAACCTGGCACTCCAAAGTTAGAGGGCTTTCTAAAAGCTGAGGGCTACTTATCTGTGAGGAGGGAGTGGAAGTAATGTTCATCTCTTTGAATTTGTCAAAATCCCGCCCAGATTTTACTCCACAATAATCCGTAGCTTTAAGCAAGTCTACAGTAGTTAAATTTATAGTAAACTCCTTGGTCTCTTGGATTAAATCAAAGGATAGTCTAGAAGGTCGGACAGAAATATAAGTTCTAGGAGGGATTGTATTGATTATTCCGGTCCAACCAACTGTAAAAACATTAGGTTTATCCATAGTTCCGCATGTTACTAAAACTGGTGGAACAGGTGCAAGCATTGCACCTCCACGCCAGGTTACTTTATTCATTTATTATAAACTCCAAAGTTCATCTTCGGAAGGCACCTTATTATCTGGCATAAAATGGGCAATCCTAGACACATTAATTAGATGCTTGTAGTCCAAGTTTTCTGAAATACTATTATGTCCCCAACTTCCACAGCCTAAGGTATTTGTAGGCGCAAGGCCATTGTAAAAGCTTCCGCCAGCACTGCTTGCACAAACTTGGTTGACAACGAATCTTGAAACACAAAGGGCTTCTCCAACCTTTTCAATATTTTGAGTATTATTTGAATGTATGGCAACGCTATGGCCCTTTCCCTCAGCCTCTAAGTTTTCTCTGGCGATTTCAATAGCTTCATCAAAGTTTTTATATTTGTATGTTGTAAGTACGGGACACATTTTTTCGTGAGATAGTATATCTTCGTTTCCAATTCCTTTACCTTCTACTACTATAAGTTTTGTTGTGGGAGGTATGCTAATGCCAGCCAATTCTGCAATTGAATGTACGCTTTGGCCTACTGCATGTCTGTTCATGGCACCATCTACAAATACAGCATTTCTTATAGCTTCAATTTCATTTTCATCTCTTACTACATATGAGTCATTGTCTTCAAATATTTTAAGTATGTTTTCATACTCTTCAGAAGGACAGATGGCAGTTTGTTCGCCAGAACAAATTATACCATTGTCAAAAGTTCGCCCTGTTATTATTTTTGGCACTGCTTCTTTGTAATCCACATCTCTATCTAATATAACTTGCACATTACCAGCACCTACTCCTAATGCAGGCCTTCCTGAACTATAAGCTGCCTTAACCATACCCATTCCGCCAGTGGCGATAACAATATCAGCAGTAGAAATAAGATTTCTAGTATTATCTCTGTTTTGCTCATCTAAAATTTGGATAAGATGTTTTGGGGCTCCAAGTTTTTCTATTTCAGTATTGATAAGGTCTACTGTTTTGGTGCTGCATTTCAAAGCCTTGTGGTGGGGAGTTATAATAATTGAATTACCACCTTTAACTGCAAACATGGCGTTACTCATAGGAGTAACTATGGGATTTGTACATGGAGTAATAGCTGCAACAACACCTATAGGTTTTGCAACTTTAGTTATACCAGTGTCTGCTTCTCTCTCTATAATGCCACGAGATTTTTTTCCTTTTAAACTATTCCAAATTATTTTGGATTTGTTTTTGTTTTTCAAAACCTTGTCTGGATAATTGCCCATACCAGTTTCTTCAACTGCCATTTCTGCAAGCATTTCTCCATTATCGAATACTACTTTTCCTATAGTCATTACGATTTCATCCACCTGCTCTTGGGAAAACTTTTCAAATTCTTCCTGTGCTTTTTTGGCACGGTCAATATATTCCTTTATGTAACTTTGGCTTGGATCTAGTGTTTTTTCTTCTGCTTTCATTTTGACTCTCCTTTATTTTATATTATACTTATTTTACCATAGTTCCATTATTAATGAAATGAGTATGCCAAGATAAGGCTTCGCTTAATATGTGTGGTGTTTGCAAAGGGCTGTTTTGGCAAGCTCTCTCAAAATAGTCAAGAAGAGCTTCTTTATAATCAGGATGGGCACAGTTTTCTATGATTTTTATGGCGCGCTCCTTAGGACTTAACCCTCTCAAATCTGCATATCCTTGTTCAGTAACTACAACCATAACATCGTGTTCTGTATGATCCACATGGGAAATCATAGGAACTATGGAAGAAATCTTTCCGTCTTTTGCAGTTGATGGAGTACTAAAAATTGAGATTGAAGCATTTCTGGCGAAGTCACCTGAGCCGCCAATTCCATTCATTAACTTAGAACCCATAATGTGGGTAGAATTTACATTGCCATATATGTCAAACTCAATTGCTGTATTCATCGCTATTACACCTAGTCTTCTAGCTACTTCAGGGCTGTTGCTTAATTCTTGAGGTCTTAATATGATTTTGTTCTTGAAAAAATCAATTTCCTTTTCAAATTCGATTAAGGCTTCGGGAGATGGAGAAACCGCTGTGGTAGAGGCCATGCGAGCTTTACCGCTTCTAAGCAAATCAAGCATTGAGTCTTGAACTACTTCTGTATAGCAAGTAAGGTTTTCAAACTCCGAATTATTTAACCCATATAAAACCGCATTGGCTACACTACCTACTCCTGACTGAAGAGGGAGCAGGTTAATTGTAAGCCTACCAGCTTTAACTTCGCCTCTAAGAAAATCCAAAATATTAGCAGAAATTTTTTCAGAGATTTCATCAACAGTTCCTAGAGGGCGGGTTTTGTCCTGCATATCAGTTATTACTATTGCTGCAATTTTATCATAACCGCACTCAATGTATGTAGTTCCTATTCTATCATCTGGTTTGCAAATGGGAATAGGCTTTCTGTGAGGAGGGCTTTCTACAGTGTATATATCTGCCATTCCTTCCAGAGCCAAAGGTTTTGCTGTGTTTATTTCTACAATTACTTTTTTTGCGTTTTTAACAAATGAAGCCGAATTGCCTACGCCGCTAGTAGGGATTATATGACCGTCTTCAGTTATTGCTACAGCCTCAATAATTGCAATATCTATTCCTGGAATGAATCCGTAATTTACATATTGAGGAGAATGGGAAAGGTGCATATCTAGATATTCTATTTCGCCAGCGTTAATGCTGTTTCTCAAAGTGGAATTTGTATGATAAGGAAGTCTTTTCTTTAAAATTCCTACTTCAGCCCAGGCACCATCTATTTCTGGACCTAGAGAAGCACCCGAATACAGGGTGAGATTTAGCTTTTCGCCTGCCTTACCTCTCTCTGCAATTGACAAAGGAACCGCTTTTGGATACCCAGATGGAGTAAAGCCACTTACGCCGATTACCATATCTTTTTCTATTATTTTAGCGGCAGCATCTGCTGAAACTACTAGATTTTCTGCCGTAACACTTCTTATTCTTCCTTCTAAATTTTTGTTTATCATGTTAGCCTCCTTACTAATGAGTAAAAACTAAAATTAATTTTTGCTATTTATACTACAACAGTGGTAGCCTGTGAAGTACAATGGTGAATATTATCATTCCTAGTAGGGCAAAGGGATAGGTAGCGCCATATCCAGCTGCAGGGTCATCGCTTTCTAAAGCGTCTATAGCTGCTCCCAGTCCAGGAGTAGAGGTCATGCCGCCACAGATAGCTCCAGATAGCATAATCCAATTTAGTTTAAACAAATATCTTCCCAATACAAAGGCTACTAGCATAGCTAAAATTCCCACTGCTAGAGAAGTTAATGCCAAAGATATTCCAGAACCAAAGAGAGCATCAAAGGTTTTGTAACCATACCTTAAGCCTACAATTGCCAAGAAAAAGGCTAAGGCAAGCTCCCTAATCATAGATAGAGTTTTAGGATCCATTCTAAATGACATAGGACCAATTTTTCCTATATATCCTAGAAGTAGCCCCATTATTAAAGCACCTCCTGTAGCTCCCAAGCTAAAATAGCCCAAAGGCCCCATATATATTTCTATACTTCCCACCAAGTAGCCAACAAAACAAGTCATTGAAAATGCAGCGATAGAAAAGGCAGTAGTAGGTATTTCTCTTTTGTTGTTTATGAGAGCTTTGGCCTGTGCCATTTCTTCCGCAAACCTTTCCTTTTCCTTTCTTATGTCCATTCGGAATATTTTGTCAAAGAAATTAACTGCGAATATTACAATTATTACTCCAAAAGGATAACCAATGGCATGTCCTACGCCTACACCAGCTACGGAGTTAGATATGTAAGTTTCTTTTTGGGCGGCAGTGAGGGCTTCTGTGTTCTCCAAAGTCAAAGAGTCATCGCCGATTATATCCAGAACCATTTGTCTGTTTTCGTCGTTTAGATTTTCAAAATCACTTGCGTAACCAGTTGCATGGGCTTCAGCTGTTTCAATGGCTGCCCCAAGACCAGGAGAACTAGTAAGTGCGCCTGTATATACGCCTGCAACTTCGTAAGGGTTGCTATCAGGGATTATAGCGGTAGCAGCGTATGTTGCACCAGCACCAACAAGAGTAACTAAAAACCCTATTACTATGAAGGTTTTACCATATCTTTTAAGTACTGCTCCCATGTCCTTTGCTGCCAAAAGACCAACTGCCGCAACGAAAAATATAAGGGATGCGTTAAAGAAATGGCTATGAACTATACCCTCCTCTAACATTGTGGTAACGGAGTCATACCCTGTTGCGCTAGGTCCTTTCTCCAGTATGCTAACGCCAAAAGTATAAACCCCCCAGCCAATCAATAGGCCAGTAAATAGAGTTCCTGATGTACCAAAACTAAATTTTCCAAATTTAATTTTTCCAAATAGGAGCCCTGTAGCAACAGCTAGGAACATTAACACGAAAGGGTCAGTTAAAATTCCGATTAAATCAAACTTCATGAAACACCTGCTTTCTTAAAATGACTATAAAAAATTCTTTTGAATATGGACAGGCAGGCAAAGAGATAATTGTTATAAAATTAACGAAAACCCTCAAAAAAAATTGCCTCCCCTTTTATATTGTTAATTTTAATACAAAGAATCCATACTGTCAACAAAAAAATAATAAAAAATAACAGAGGAAAATCATAGAAGATAACAGGGAAATGTAAAAGGGCGTTCAGATGAACACCCTTTTACATTTCTTTACTTATATAATAATTCTAAACCTAGTTTCAATTATTTATAAGAATTTTATTCCTTAGCTAAACCATCCAAGCTTGAAGAATGTATCTATTTGTCCAAGAAGAACCAAGATCATGCCAAGTGGTGCTATAAATCTGTAGCAAACCATAGCGAAACCCTTGCTTTTCCATTGGTTTCCTTCTAATGTGATTTCTTTTTCCATAAAATCTGCTTTTAGTTTCCAACCAATGATTAATGACATAATCAAAGCACTTAGTGGCATCAATATACCCTCTGAAATTAAATCAAAGAAATCTAACCAGATAAATCCAAATAATTCAGGAAGTGGTCCAGCACCTAGAGCATCGATTGAAATTAATACTCCAAAGAATGCGATAATAGCGCTCACCCCAAATGTAATGGCTTTTCTGCTAGGTTCAGCTTTTCCCTTTTTCATTTTCATGTCAATTACTGCTGAAACGCACACCTCTGTCAAAGAGATAGCAGAAGTTATAGCAGCTATGAAAACTAATAGATAGAAGATAAATCCAAATATTGGACCAATTGCACCTAGACTTTCAAATACGCTTTGAAGAGTTATAAACAATAATCCAGCTCCTGCACCAGGTTCCATGTTCATTGCAAATACTGCAGGCATAATAGCCATTGCAGCCATTAAAGCAACTAAAGTATCAGCAATTGGAATAAGTACGGCTTGTTTTTCTAAGTTTTCTTTCTTAGTAAGGTAAGAACCAAAAGTAATCATTATACCCATGCCAAGGGAAAGAGAGAAGAACATTTGACCACCAGCAGAAGCAAGAATATTAATCCAACCGCCATCAGCAAATGGTTCGAAGTTTGGTTCAAATATGTATGCCAGACCTTCTCCAGCACCAGGAAGGGTAACGCTTCTAACTATTACTACAACAAGCATTATGAAAAGAGCAGGCATAGCGATTTTTGCGAATTTTTCTATTCCTCCTTTTACTCCGCCCATTACTACCAATGCAGTAAGTAGGATAAATACTACTGTAAGAATACTTGTTTGAATAGGATCTGTAAAGAACTCTTCAAAGAAAATTGCAGAATCTGCGCCTTGAACACCAAAGCCAGCACCAAAGATATCTCCAAAGTTTGCAATTGCGTATTTGATACAATATCCACCTAACATAGTGTAGAAAGACAGGATTAGAATAGGCACAATAAAACCAAAGTATCCTAAGAAAGTAAATTTACTATTTAGAGTACGATAAGTTTCGATAATACCTTTGCCCGTATATCTACCTAGGGTTAATTCTCCTAGCATGATTGCAAAACCAACAAGTACAGCTAATATTAAATATAGAAGCAAGAAAGCAAATCCGCCGCCTTCTCCCATTTTGTAAGGAAAACCCCAAAGGTTTCCCAGTCCTACAGCAGATCCAACAGCAGCCAGTAAAAAGCCCCAGCTAGATCCCCATTGACCTTTATTTCCGCTCATATAATACCTCCTATGATTAAGATAAATAAATTATAATTCTGTTTAATAATACCAAAATTATTAGCATCAGTCAATCATTTGAAAAGTTTTCTACATATTATATATGGAATATGGATAGAAAACAAAAATGCAAATTTTGGGAAAAAGTATAAAAAAGAAAAGCTAAATTTTTGAAAAATTTATAGGTGGGTTACTATTATCATGCCTTTAATGTATAATGAAATAAGAGAACATAAGTTGGTGTTACAAACTATAACTATAGATTTAAGCTATAGAAAAGGAGAGTTTTATGAGTGTGACTGTTTCCGAAATGTTAAAATTGCCTTGTTTACGCCATGCTACTGTGATTGGCGGAAAGGGAGGCTTAGCTGCACCTGTTAATTCAATAACTGTTTTAGAGGGAATGA
>CAYJJM010000045.1:0-2742 GCA_964370515.1 uncultured Oscillospiraceae bacterium
CGTCTAAAGGCTCTGATTGGTTTTTTACTTCTTCGTTTTTTTGAGTTCCTTCCTTGGCTTCTTCATTTTTTGTTCCTTCTTCGTGGTTCTCTTTTTAGTCTTTACCCTCTTCTACCTTTGATGTTTCTTTTTCTAGGTCTTCTTGTGCTACTTCTTGCTTTTTTTCTTTATTATTACTCACTTTTCTTTTCCTCTCCCTCCTTGACAGCATAGGTTTGGCTTATATTGTCTGTCAAATACTTAATTACCGATGTTATTTCTCCATATTCCATTCTTGTTGGCCCTATAACCCCTAATTTTCCAACTAGTCTTCCATCTATATGATATGTTGCTGTAATAAGGCTACAGTTTTGCATCTCGTCATTGCAATTTTCATCTCCTATGGTTATTATTATTCCATCTTCTCGTTCTTCTAAGGTTTTGGTAATATTTTCTTTTTTGTTTACCATTTCCATAAACATTCTCGCCTTATCTATATCGCTATATTCTGGCAGTGCAAAAATATTTGTAAGTCCATCCATGTATAAGTTGGTGTCTAACATTTCCTCTAGGATTTTCACAAAGTTTGGCATTATATTTTCGGCTATTCTGCTAAATGCTGAAATGTCCTCTGAAATTGTTTTAATTATGTCAGTTGTCAATGCCTCTCCTAGGGACTTTCCTTTAAATGTATATGTCATAGATTTAGATATAACTGTTAAAGCTTCTTCTGTATATGGCACTGGTAACGTTAGTGTAGTGTTAGAAATTTTTCCGCTTTCTGCTACTATCATAAGTACTATAGTATTAGCATCTACAGGTATTAGCCTTATATATTTAAGGGTGTCATTATCTGCCCTAGGTGTTATGGCAAAGGATGTAAGCTGTGTTATTTCTGAAAGAAGTTTAGCTGCATGTTGAACAGTTTTATCCAGTTCCCTAACATTTGAGTAAAGTCTATCTGCAATTTGCAACTTCATATTATCTGGTAACTCATGGTCTTTCATTATTTCGTCCACATAATATCTATATGCTTTCTCAGAAGGAACTCTGCCTGCTGAAGTATGTGGGTGTGTCAAGAAACCCATTTCTTCAAGGTCAGCCATCTCATTTCTTATTGTTGCTGGGCTTATTCCTAAATCGAATTTTTTTGATAGTGTTCTAGACCCTACCGGTTCAGCTGTTTTAACAAAATCCCCAATAATGGCTTGTAGTATTGTTTTTTTTAATGTTTTTTAGTTTTTTTTAATATTTACTTATTTTTTTCAATTTCTTTCCCATTTTTTCCCAAGCCCTTGCCACTTTACCTTAATATTATGTTATAATTTTTTTATATTTACAGTTTGGAGGTAATCATGTCAAAAACAAGAGAAGAAATAAATAATAAATTTAAATGGGATATAGAAAAAATGTATGAAGATAACCAGTTATGGGAAGATGATTTACAAAAGGCAATCTCCTTAAGTCAGGAATTTTCTGATTTTTCTGGCAAACTTTTGTCTTCTGATAAGGTTCTGTTATCTGCACTGCAAAAGCGAGATGATATATGGAAGCTTATTGAAAAGGTTTTTGTATATGCTCGTATGAGAAAAGATGAAAACAACACAAATGAACTTTATCAAGGTATGTGTGACAGAGCAAATGTGGCCATTTCCACCATTAGCACCAATACTTCTTTCTTCGTTCCCGAACTTATGGAAGGGACATTAGAAAATATTCAAGATTTTATCGCTTCTAATGAAGGGCTTTCAGTTTATGAATTTTTCTTAAAGGACACATTTAGAGAAAAGGCTCATATACTTTCCAAAGAACAAGAGTCTCTTATGGCAAGTCTTAGTCAGCTTTTCCCTGCAACAGGGGATATATTCACAATGTTAAATAATGGTGACATGGATTTTGGATTAATAGAAGATGAAAACGGAAATGAAGTTCAACTTACTCATGGAAATTACATCAAATTTATGGAATCAAAGGACAGGGTTACTAGAGAAAGAGCCTATGTAGCAATGTATACCGCTTACAAGAGCCTTATAAATACAATTGCCACAGCCTATAATTATAACACCAAAACTGATGTTATTACTGCTAAGATTAGAAAATATCCTTCTGCTTTGGAAGCCTCCCTCTCTTCTGATAACATTCAAAAAGAAGTTTACACCAACCTTATTGAAGAGGTGAATAAAAATCTACCTTCTCTTCACAAATATATGGAAACGAGAAAAAGGCTTCTAGGTGTTGCTGATTTAAAAATGCATGATGTTTATGTACCCTTAATTAATTTGCCCAAAACTACAATCCCTTACAATGAAGGTGTTGATATAATGTTAAGTGCATTGGCTCCTTTAGGTTCCGAGTATATCTCCCAAGTAAAAGAAGCAATTGAAAGCAGATGGGTAGATATATATGAAAATAAGGGAAAAACCAGCGGTGCTTATAGCTTTGGCTCTTATGATAGTATGCCATACATTCTTCTAAATTATACTGACACCCTTAAGGATGTTTTTACTTTGGTTCATGAAATGGGTCACTCTATGCACTCTTACTATACTAGAAAAACTCAACCATTTATTTATGGCGGCCACTCTATTTTTACAGCAGAAGTTGCATCTACAGTAAATGAAAATCTCCTTTTGGCTCACCTAATTAATACAAATCAGGATTCTGAGATGAAAAAATATCTTGTTAATTTTCATATTGAAGAATTTCGAACCACATTATTTAGGCAAACCATGTTCGCTGAATTTGAAATGATTAGTCATGACA
>CAYJJM010000045.1:2752-8729 GCA_964370515.1 uncultured Oscillospiraceae bacterium
AGTATGAGCAAAATATATTATGAGTTAAACAAAAATATTTTGGTTCTGCCCTTTCAGAAGACGAGTTTATAAAATATGAGTGGGCTAGAATTCCTCATTTCTATAGAGCTTTCTATGTATATAAGTATGCAACCGGATTTTCTGCCGCCACAGCAATATCCCACAAAATACTTACAGAGGGGGACAGAGCCAAGGAAAATTATATTGAATTTTTAAGAAGCGGTGAAAGCAATCACCCAATTGAACTATTAAAAATCGCAGGAATTGATATGGCAAAGCCTGCCCCTATAGCTGACGCCATGAGTGTTTTTTCATCACTTGTTGATCAATTTGACGAAATGACGAGGTAGAGGCAGAAAAGCCATTCCTTGCTTAATCATCCCCCCTTAAATTTATAAGGGAATGTATAGTTGTTATTAAAAGGAGAAAATGTAATAAGATGAAGAAAAATATATTTATATGTTCCAACTCTACGGAAGCTTCATTGCAGACAGTGTCTCAACTAGAAGAAAAGCTTATCAAAGCAGGCTTTCATGTTATGGATAAGTTAACAGATAAAGCCGCTTTGCTTATTTCGGTAGGCGGTGATGGTGCTACCTTGAGGGCCCTTCACAACTACAACTTCCCTTCTGTCCCTATAATCGGAGTCAATACTGGAACTTTGGGCTTTTTTCAGGAAATACAGCCTAGCCAACTAGATGAATTTATTGATAATTATATAAATGATAAATATCGGTTGCAACCTTTATCTACTGTAAAAGCTAATATTATCACCAAAAATGGAACCTTTACTAATACGGGACTAAACGAAATTCTTATTTCAGGCGATAGGCCGACTATAGTCCACCTTGACATTTCTATTGACAATACATTTATAGAAAAATTCAGCGGAGATGGGCTTATATTCTCAACTCCTGCAGGCAGTACTGGATACAATTACTCCATTGGCGGGGCAATAGTAGACCCTAGAATTAGTCTTTTGCAAATAACCCCTATTGCACCTATGAACACCACTGCTTATCGTTCGTTTACTTCTAGCCTACTTTTGCCACCTGATTCACCTATAGTAATAAAGCCGGAAGCCAAATCCCAAGGCCATATTTCAATTATCGCAGATGGTATAGAAAATAATTACAATGATGTTACCGAAATAAAGGTAGAGTTTGCCAAGGAGGTAGTCAACTTACTAAGATTTGAATCCTATGAATTTTGGGCTAAAGTAAAGAGTAAGTTCTTGTAAAATGAAAAAATTCACTTATATTGTTACAGAAGAAGATTTTATTGAAAATCTTTCAGTTAAAGACCTTCTAAGAAAAAGGTTTGATTTTTCCACAAGGCTTAGAAACAAAATTAAAAGAAACTCCATAGTTTTGGTCAATGATGAGCCTGCTATATTTTGGGTTGTACCTAATATTGGCGACTGTATTTCTCTTTCTCTACCCGAGGAAAGGAACACATTTGAGCCAGAAAATATTCCAATTAATATCTTATTGGAAGACGATCATCTTTTAATTCTGGATAAGTCTGCTGGAATAGTTGCACACCCTACCAAGGGACAGCCTGCCCACACTTTATCCAATGGAATTTCCTATTATTTAATTAATTCAGGCCAAGATTTCAAAATCAGATTTATAAATAGAATTGATATGGATACTTCTGGTATAATTATGGTTGCCAAAAGTCCCTATGCCCAAGACATTATAACCAAGGAAATGAAAGAGGGTAAAGTGGAGAAAAAGTATATTGCATTGGTATTTGGAACATTAAAAGAAAAAGAGGGAACCATTAATCTTCCTATAGGAAAACCTTCCGAGGAAAGCATAGTAAGAGCTGTAGTGAGTGGTGGTCAGGAATCAGTTACCCATTATTCTGTCCTTGAAGAATTTGGCAACAAGTTTTCCTTATTATCCTTGTCTTTGAAAACTGGAAGAACCCATCAGATTAGGGTTCATTTGTCTCATATAGGGCATCCTATAGTGGGAGATTATCTATATGGTGGAGATTCTCCTACTTTAATTCATAGACAAGCCTTACATGCTGAGTTTATATCCTTTACTCACCCAATCACAAAGAATCGGATTTCTCTTACTTCTCCTCTTCCAGATGATATTAAAAGGGCAATTTCAAAAATCTAAAAAAAATAACCCTGACAAATTATGTTCAGGGTTATTGTTTTATTTCCTTATTCTTCTACTACAGACTTCCCATCATAAAAATTACATGTTGGGCACACTCTATGTGGAAGCTTAGGCTCATGACACTGAGGACAAGTCGATAGTCCTGGAACTGCCATCTTCATGTTTGGCGCTCTTCTCTTGTCTCTTCTTGCTTTTGACGTTTTTCGTTTAGGTACTGCCATTGTCTACACCTCCTTCTTAAGTAGTTACCGTTCAACACAGCTATTATATTTTACCTGTCTTATTGCTATTTGTCAATAGATTTTCCATAAGATAGCTAATATTTTCTTATTCTTTTCTTGTTTTTCTCAAACCAGATAATATTTTTACTTATTTTTGTGTTTTTTTATTATATTCAGTCAAATATTGCTCTACATATTCTACATCAGATGTAATCGGGACTTCCTCTGTTCCTACAGTTTGTGTTTTTTCTCTTCCTTTGCCTGCAACAATAAGTACTCCATTCTTATCCAACCTATCCATAGCGATTTTAATAGCCTCACCTCTAATCGGAATAGCTTCGTACTTACCTCCTACTTCTTCAATAAACACAGATGTTTCTTGAAGTATTTTTTCCAAAGGCTCTGTTCCATAGTCTGCTTCTGTCATATAAACTAGCTTTGCATTTCTACCAGAGGCTTTTCCCAGTTTCTCTCTTCTGGTAAAAGATCTATTACCTGAAACTCCAAAAATAATGAAAATATCTCTACCTGGATACTCTATTTTCACAGATTCAAACAAAGCATTATAACTCATTTCGTTATGTGCATAATCTACAATAACAGTTTTCTCATCATCTGCACTGACAAAGGTTTCCATCCTTCCCTCAACATTTGTTCTAAGTAGTCCTGCACGCATATCTTCAACAGGAATATGAAAAAAGTTTGCTATAGCAATAGCACATAAGGCATTTGTAACATTAAACAACCCTCTCATTGCTAATTTGAATTCGACTACACCTTGAGGCATTTTCACTTTAAAAGCTACCCCTGTTTTTGTACTTTCAATATCATATGCTTTTATATCTGCTTTTTCACAGGTTCCAAAGGTTACTATTTTTTTCACCACACAGCTATTCTTTGCAATTTCCAAAACTTCTTCATATTTTTCATCATCCGCATTTATACAAACCAATTGACTTTGTTCAAAGAGTTTTTTCTTAGAATCAAAATAATCATCAAAATCCTTATGTTCTATATTACTGATATGGTCTTCGCCAATATTTAGAAAAGCCCCAACTCTATAAATTACATCATATACTCTACCATATTTAAGAGCTTGGCTAGAAACTTCCATAGCAAAATATTCCAAACCATTTTCAGCCGATTGACGGAAGTAATTTTGAAGGGTTATGGCCTCAGGAGTTGTTAGGTGTGAAGGCTCTTCTTCTTCCTTTCCATAATAAAGAACCACTCCTGATGCAATTCCCATTTTAGGAGGCTCTGGTCTATCTGTTCTATTACTAAGATAAGTATCAATTATATTTTTCAAATAAATTACGGTTGTGCTTTTTCCTTTTGTTCCTGTAATACCTACAGTTTTTATTTCTTTCCAAGGAAAGTTATTAAACATATTTGCAAGTATAGCCATGGCTTTATTGACATCTGAAACAACAATTTCAATACCTTTTATTTTTTCAGCCATGTGAACATCCAAGGGGAAATCCTCTTGCCTTACAATAACAATAGCTCCTTTGGAAATTGCATCATCTAAGAACTTGCCTTTGAAATTCATACCTTTCATAACAAAAATACTATTTGGAACAACTGATTTTGAATTAAAATCAAGTCCTTCCACAGTAAGTTTTTTTACTTTTTCAGTGATATTTTCCTTAACTAGCACATTTTTTTCTCTTAAATATTTTACATATTCCTTAACCGTATGCTTCATTTGTTCTCCTATTACTTTAGTTTCCCTATTTTTTAAATTTGCTCATATTGTGCATTTTCAGCTGTTCTTCTATATAGCCAGCATCACAATCTCCTACGTCTATCAACTCTTTAATTATATCTAAAGCCTTATATATATCTTCTAAGGTTTCTGTTCCAATAGAAATCCTTATAAATCTTTCTGTGCTGTCCCCATATGCACTTCCTGGAACAGTTGCTATGCCATGTTTAAACAGCAAATACAGGCAAAAGTCCATAGATGTTTTTTTGAAATCTTCTATATTTGCAAAAAAGTAAAATGTTGATTCCCCAGGCATTCTTTTTAACTGGATTTTATCCATATATTGGCCAATTGTTTTTCTCTTTTCTACCACTTGGCGCACCTGCGGCAAGGTGATTTCCAATATATCATCAAAATATTCTGCAAGATAATGTGAAACAATGGTGGCACCACATGTGATTAAGTGTTGATTTAACTTTAAAATATTTGATATAATATCATTTGTTGCAATGACATAGCCAACTCTAAAACCTGAAAGACCCATATTCTTTGAAAGTGAATTAACAACTATTATTCCATCTTTATCAGGAACTAGACTCGCCATAGAATGAAATTCATCATCTATTACAAAGTCGCTGTAGGCTTCATCTACAAGCACATAAATCCCTTTCTCTCTACATTGTTCGTATATAGACAATAACTCTTCCTTAGAGTAGACAAACCCTGCTGGGTTATTTGGATTATTTATTATTAGTATCTTGCTTTTTTGAGAAAAGTAAGTGTTAAAGTCTTGTGGTTTGCAGTCATAAGGTATAAACACTGGTTTTCCATTTGCAACTTTTGTTTGCTCTTGATAGCTTAGCCAAGCTGGTTCATGGATTAAAACTTCGTCATCCTCATTTAAAACCGCCTGCATTGCCATAAAAATAATTGGTTTAGACCCTGCTGTAATCAGGATTTCTTTATTATAGTCAATTGGTGCATTATACATTTTTCCATAAAATTCACAAATCTTTTTTCGTAGTTCTGGTAATCCTAGGCTTTCGTGGTAGTGATATCCATTATCTCCCCATTTTTCTTGTAGCTTGGCAAAGTCAAATTGAGGTATATCAAAAAACGCTTCCCCTAGGGATAGTGTTGTTATTTTGTTGCCCTCTCTTTTTAGTGAATATACTAATTGATTTATGTAAATTGACAAGGCTTCTGGTATTTCATTAACCTTATCACTTAATTGCATCTTTGGTAAATTGTCTTTTTTCATATTTTCCTCCTGTTGTTTGGTGATATTCTAGATTTTTTAAATAAATTTTTCTTTAAATTTCATATTTTCAAGAGGACCTTCGCTTGTTATTTTCCTTTGGTCGTTATTAACATTGTAACAAGCTGGTCCTCTTATTTTATTTGTTTTGGAGCATATAATTCTGTTTTTACATCTTTTCCAAAATCTCTACTATTCTAATATTTTGTTATTTTAAACAATTTTGATTATCTTACAATTCTATCTGTGTCTCTTGCGATTACAAGCTCTTCATTAGTTGGAACTAGAAGAATTTTTACTTTTGAATCGTCTGCCGAAATAACTGTTTCTTTTCCTCTAACTTTGTTCTTTTCAACATCTAACTTTATGCCTATATTTTCTAAATCTTTACATATCATTTCTCTCATTGCGATTCCGTTTTCACCAACTCCTGCAGTGAACACGATTGCATCAGCACCATTCATTTGCGCCATGTAAGATCCAATATATCCTTTTACTTTGTGTGCATATACTTCTAGTGCTAATTTTGCTCTTTCATTTCCTTCTGCAGCTGCACCTTCAATATCTCTAAAGTCACTTGAAACGCCCGAAATTCCTAGTACCCCTGATTTTTTATTAAGAACATTGTTTGCATCAGCTGCTGTCATTCCTT
>CAYJJM010000045.1:8739-9488 GCA_964370515.1 uncultured Oscillospiraceae bacterium
TATGTCACCACATCTTGTGCCCATTGCAAGTCCTTCTAGCGGAGTGAATCCCATTGAAGTATCTACGCAAACACCTCTGTTTACTGCTGCAACTGAAGCTCCATTTCCTAAGTGACAAGTGATAACTTTAGTATCTTTTGCTTCTTTACCAAGCATATCTGCTGCTCTTCCCGAAACATAGAAATGACTTGTTCCATGGAAACCATATCTTCTCACACCATATTTTTCATAGTATTCATAAGGTAGTGCATATATGTATGCTTCTGCTGGCATAGTTTGATGGAAGGCAGTGTCAAATACTCCTACCATAGGTGTGCTTGGCATTAAATCCATACAAGCTTTGATACCCAACAAATTTGGTGGGTTATGTAAAGGTGCAAGTTCTATACATTCTTCTAGTGCAGCAATTACATCATCTGTAATCAGAACTGAACTAGCATATTTTTCTCCTGCATGAACTACTCTATGTCCTACAGCACCTATTTCATCCATACTTGCTACTACTCCTTGTTCTGGGTCAACAATAGTATTTAAAACATGTCCAATGGCATCTTTATGATCTTTCATGTGTGTTTCTAGTTTCCACTTATCACACCCTTCTTTTTCATTTATAAGCACACTACCTTCGATGCCTATTCTCTCAACTAGCCCAACAGTTAGAGCTGATTCTGTGTCCATATCAATTACTTGATACTTTAAAGATGAACTTCCACAATTGATAACTAAAATTTTCATTATGACCTCCATAT
>CAYJJM010000046.1:0-8576 GCA_964370515.1 uncultured Oscillospiraceae bacterium
GAAAAGAGATTAATATTAAACCTGAAACTTTAGTAGAGTTTTTAGGAGGAATCTTTTCGGATTTAACCTAATGGGAATTACACCTTTATCCAATAAAATTTTGCGCCAAAATATTAAATCCTATTAAAATTAAGATAATACCGCCCAAAATTTCAGCTTTAGACTTATACTTCAACCCAAATATGTTTCCGATTTTTACGCCAATTAAGCAACATATAGTGGTTAGTACTGAAATCATTATTACAGCAGGCAAAATGGAAAGCTTTAAAAATGCAAATGTAACACCAACGGCTAATGCGTCAATGCTTGTGGCTATTGCAAGTGAAATTAATGTTTTCATGCTTAAATCACAGCTTTTATGCTCTTCTAAATTATCTTTTTTAAGCCCATCTTTTAACAGATTTGTTCCTATGTAGCCTAGTATAATAAATGCTAACCAATGGTCAATGCTGTCTACAAGCCCACCTAGCTGTGCTCCTAAAAAAAATCCTATAAGTGGCATTAATCCTTGAAATACTCCGAAACAAACTGACACTTTAAGTGCACTTTTAAGAGTTACCTTCTGCATTTCAAGGCCCTTTGAAATTGAAACTGCGAATGCATCAGCGGCTAAACCTAATGATATGAAAAATATGCTTATTAAACTCAATTCACGCTCCTATTATAGTTAACTTTAATTATTTTGGAATTATGTTATTTTAAATTTTGACGCAAGCATTAAAACCATCGTACTTTTATAAATAATATATCAATTAAATAATACATCAATATAAAGCGAATTTCAATAATATGAAAAATTTCGACATACACTTTATTTTGTAATTTTATTTTATGCTCCAAAAGATAAAAACATGCCTCTGTTTAACTAAACAGCAAAGGGGTAAAATACAATAACAAATAGATGTTTATGAATTATAATGAGAAAAAAACGATAAGTTTAAAATTGAAACTTGAAAAGGAAAGTGGAGTATGTATCAGAAAGCGAAAGGCAAAATTGATATATAAGAGGAGACATAATATGAGTAGTTTAAAAAAGGTAGCTCTTGTAACAGGAGCCTCAAGTGGAATTGGAGAAGAAACAGCCATAGTTTTATCCCAAAGGGGATTTACAGTATATGGTGCAGCACGAAGGTTGGATAGGCTTAAATCTTTGGAGGCAAAAGGGATTAAGACTGTTTCTCTTGATGTTACCAATGAAGCCTCTATGACTTCATGTGTTGAAAGCATTATCAAAGAAGAAGGGCGAATTGATGTTCTTGTAAACAATGCAGGCTATGGAACATTTGGGACTGTAGAAGAAGTTCCAATGGAAGAAGGTAGGAGACAAATAGAGGTTAACATAATGGGTCTTGCGAAAATGACCCAATTGGTTCTCCCTTATATGAGAGAAAATAAATATGGAAAAATTGTAAATATTGCTTCTATGGGAGGAAGAGTGTGGACGCCTTTTGGGGCATGGTATCATATGACTAAGTTTGCAGTTGAAGGATTTTCTGCATGCCTTAGGTTAGAAGTTGAACCATTTGGAATAGATGTAATTGTTATTGAACCTGGAGGAATTAAAACAAACTGGGGAATTATTGCAGCAGACGGGCTAGAAAAAGCATCGGGAAAGGGCCCATATAAAGATGAGGTTAATATTGTCTCAGATGTAATGAGAGAAAACTATACAACTGGCAAAAAATTCACTCCGCCTTTAGCAGTGGCAGAGTGCATAGGAAAGGCAGTAACTGCTAACAGACCTAAAACAAGGTATTTGATAGGTTACGGTTCCAAGTCTGGAGTTTTGGTACAGAAATTATTGGGTGATAGAATTTATGACAAAATTATTAAAAAGATGTATAAACTTTAGATAAGAAATTAAAAATATAATATTTAGAAAGTATGTAAGGGAAGAATCTAATTTTTTAATAACTGAGCTTATATCTAAATATAACGAAGAAAAGCTTGTGCAAGGTACATTGTCTTCCATTGTGAAGATTTCCTTAGCAATATTGGCAGAGCATACAATCCTATAAATAATCAACTTCAAGTTTGGTAGGGAAAAAGATATAATAAAACAGCTAAACAAGCATTAAACTTTAAAAGTCCTAATCAAGTTGTAGCAGATTATTTTTTTTTATAAAGGAAAGTGTAACACATGCGTTGGCATATAAGAGGTGTAATCTGGCGCAGTATCATATTTAATTTGAATTAGAATTTCAAATGATTTATAATATGTAGTAAGATATAATTTGATAAGAGGCAGCTATCCTATTAGGATAAAAGCAAATAAGCAAAAGGAATTTTATGAAGATAAATTTAAAGAGATTAGAAGAAAGAATTTTGACGCTTTCGACTTATACAGACTCACAAGGAGAAGGGGTTACCAGATTTTCTTATTCGCAAAAAGACAAAGAAGCAAGAAAGTATTTAATAGATATTCTTGAAGCGATGAACTTGAAGGTTACAACAGACCCTATAGGAAATATATTGGGATTATATGAAGGGGAAGAGAGAACCCTTACGCCTGTTTGGATAGGATCTCATATTGATTCTGTAAAAAACGGAGGTAAATACGATGGAATAGTAGGAGCAATGGGTGCTTTGGAAGTAGTTTCTGTCTTTTGGGAAAACGGATATATCCCCCAAAGAAGTATTGTTGTTGTATTCTTTGCAGAGGAAGAGGGATCAAACTTTGATAACACTATGGTGGGGAGCAAGGCAATAACTGGAAAATTGACTAAAGAAGATTTGAAAAATCAAAAAAATGAAAATGGAATTTCCTGCTACCAGATGGTTAAAGACTTCGGATTACCAATTGATGATTTAGATAAAAGCATAATAAAAAAAGGTGATATATATGCTATGGTAGAACTTCATATTGAACAGGGTGCGGTTCTAGAGGAAGAAGGAAAAAGGCTAGGAGTTGTAGAAGCCATTGCAGGAATGACAACTTTGGAAGTGGAAATAGAAGGAGACTCAAATCATGCAGGGGGGACTCCAATGCATCTTAGAAAAGACCCTATGGTAGGAGCAGCGGCTGCTATTTTGGAAATAAATAAAATAGCTAGAGAAAAAGTAAATGAGGCAACAGTGGCAACGGTGGGAACTATTAATTGCTTGCCAAACAAAGCAAATATTATACCAAAAATCGTTACTTTTAGAGTTGATGTTAGAGATGTAGAATCGGAGGGCATTAGTAGGGCGGTAAATTTAATCGAAGAAGAAATTCAAAGTATTGCAAAGGAACTTCAATTAAAAGCAGAATGTAAGGTTATAGGTAGCTCAAAACCATATACAATATCTCATAAAATTAAAAAAGTAATAGAAGAAAAAATACAAGAAACTGGAGAACCTTACAAAAAAATCAATAGCGGGGCTGTTCACGATTGTGCAATGCTATCTGACATTACAGATATAGGAATGATATTCGTGCCTAGCATCAATGGCTACAGCCACCAAGATTTAGAGTTTACGCCTATAGAAGATATAGGCCTGGGAGCTCAGGTGCTTTTGGAGACTGTCTTGGAACTTGGAAATTAAAATAAGCGGTGAAATATTAATGCTGAGTTTAAAAGATAGAAAATATAGTACTTGAAATATACGAAATAAGAAAGGAAAGTAGAGAAAATGGGAACATTAATTAAAAATGGAATTATAGTAACAGATTCAAATCAGTATGCAGGCGATGTGTATATGCAAGGAGGAAAGATTGCGGAAATAGGGCAAAATTTAATCAAAGAAGATGCAGAAATCATTGACGCTACAGGCAAGTATATATTGCCAGGAGGCATAGACCAACATGTTCACTTTTCTTTTAATTTTAATGGGGCAAAAGTTAGAGGCTTTGAATCTTCCGCAAGTGCAGCAGTAGGAGGAACTACAACTGTAATTGAATTTGTAAATCAAATTAAAGGGAAAGGCCTTATTGACTCTATTGAAGACTATAGAAAAGAAGCGGCTGATGGAATTGCGGCAGTGGACTATTCTTTTCATATAGTTCTGACGGATCCAAGGGAAGAGGTTTTTGAAGAAATTGGAAAGCTAGGGGAGGCAGGCTACCCGACCATGAAACTGTTTATGGCATATAAGGGTATGTTTTTCCATTCAGATGATGATGCCATACTCAAAGCACTTCTAGCGGCAAAAGAGGCGGGAGTGACTGTAATGGTACATGCTGAAAATGCAGATGCAATAGATGTACTGCAAAAGCAGCTTGTAGAACAGGGAGAAATAGGCCCATATTCCCATGTGCTTTCAAGACCACCTATGGTAGAGGCAGAGGCCACCAGAAGAGCCATATACTTAGCTCAAATGGCAGAAGCTCCAATATATATAGTTCATGTAAGTTGTAAGGAAGCGGCAGAAGAAATATCTAAAGCATATATACAAGGAACGCCAGTCTTAGGGGAAACCTGCACTCACTATTTGACTTTAGATGATAAGAATTTGGCAAAAGAAAATTTTGAAGGGGCAAAATATGTTTGTTCCCCAGCTCTCAGACCAAAAGAACATTTTGACCACCTATGGAATGCACTTATGAGAGAAACCTTAAATGCTGTTAGCTCAGACCATTGTGGATTTGATTGGAAAGAACAAAAGCATATGGGCATAGAAGACTTTAGAAACATACCAAATGGAGCCCCAGGACTTCAAAATAGATTAGAAGTTTTGTGGAGCATAGGGGTTGCTACAGGCAAGATAAGTCCTTCTAAATTAGTTGAAATATTTTCTACTACACCTGCAAAGAATACAGGTCTTGATCATTGTAAAGGCACCATAGCCGTAGGCTATGATGGAGACATTGTAATTTATGATGAAAATCATCGCTCCAAAATTACCAATGAGGACTCGCTGCACGGAGTGGACTATTGTCCTTATGAAGGAATGGAAAAAGTAGGGAAGGTAGACAAAGTGTTTTTAAGGGGTAAACTTGTTGTAGAAGAAGGAAAATATATTGGAAAGAAAGGCGATGGCAATCTAATTAAAAGGAAACCTTTTGGGTTGATGTATAGGCTTTAATAGGAAGTGGCTTATGGCCTCCGCCTAAATATAGATGTAAGTTTGACAATTGCTTATTAGGCTAAAACTTTAATCAAACAAAAAACACAACTATGAGGGAAAATAGTTAGTGCAGATAAGTTGGGAGATAGAAAAATGAGAACACTTGTTATATATCAGTCCAAACAAGGGTTTACAAAACAGTATGCCCAATGGATTAGAGATGAACTAGAATGTGCTATTTTAGAAAACAAAAATATAAAACCAGACATGCTTGAAGGTTATGATATCATAATCTGCGGTTCGGGCATGTACGCAGGGAATATTGAAGGTGCTGATGCAGTCAAAATGGCATGCGAAAAAAGTAGCGCTAGGAATATAATTTTATTTATAGTAGGACTAGCAGATCCTAGTCTAGACGGAACAAAACATGCCCTAGAAGTCAGTATAACAAAATCCTTGGGAGAGAATAGAAGACAGGTAAAGACCTTTTATATGCAAGGCGGAATAAGGTATGGAAAACTAAATCCAATATACAAGTCAATGATTAAAATGATGGGAAAAACCATGAAAAAACGAGGGTTTGACTCAAGACCAGAAGACCATGCCTTGATAAATGCAAAAAAACAGGATACAGATTTTAGCAATAAGAGCAGTATAAATCCACTCATTAAATATGTAAGAGAAGTAGGAGAAAAATAAATGAACAATTTTCAGTATAAGTTAGCACAGTTTTTTAGAGGAAGACGAGGAACTGATGAGTTTAATCTTTTTTTGTTAATAGCTTCTTTAGCTCTGCAGTTACTTGGAGGACTTTTTAATATTTGGCTAATAATGATAATAGGTCAGGTGGCAATTTTGTTTTGTATTTTTAGAACTTTGTCAAAAAATCTTTATCAAAGAGAAAAAGAAAACCAAAGTTTTTTGAGAGTTTGGAATAAATTCAGCAAAAAAAACAGGAGTGGTAACTATAAGAATAATCAGTATGGAGGTTACACAAATAATAGCTATAATTCTGGATATAATGAACAAAGCAAAAAGAAGAAAAATAATCCTAATTCTGCAATTCAATATTGCTATTATAATTGTCCTCAATGTAAACAACAGATAAGAGTCCCGGCAGGGAATGGAAAAGTTAAGGTTACGTGTCCAAGTTGTAAAAGCAAATTTGAATTAAACACATAGCAATATGAAAAAATATTCAAAGACAAAACAATATAAGCACTTTTTAACAGAAAAAAGCACAAACAAGTAAGAAGGAATAATTAAACAAAAGTTTTTGCCAACATAGCGAAAAGCACAGTACTTGTACTAATATAGGGTATTGTGCTTATTTATTTGTTTTAAATTGTTAGAATATTAAGTTTAAAACAAATTAGTCGTATTTTTTGCTATAATAGAAATAAGTTATTAAACCCTAGAAAAAGAATAAAAGAAAGTGGTGAAAAAATGAAAAGGGTATTAGTTTTAGGTGTAGGAGCTCAAGGCTCTGCAGCAGCAAGAAAATTTGATTTAGAGCCAAATGTAAGTGAAATTGTTTGTGCTGATTATGATCAAAAAGCAGTTGATGGTTTGGTGAAAGAACTCAAAAAAGCAAGAGGCGAATTTGTAGACGCCCATGACAGAGAAAGTATTATTAAAGCGGCAGAAGGTGTAGATTTGATTCTTAATGGACTTCCTCTTGAATGTACTGAAAATGTATTAGAGGCAGCTTTGGTGGTGAAAGCAAATTATCAAGATTATGCAGGGACAACAGCGTTGCACCCAGACTGGGTAGAAAACTACAAAATTCAATATGAAGAATATGGGCCAAGATTTGCAGAAATCGGAAAACTTGCGCTTATAGGAACAGGATCGGCGCCGGGGATTTTTTGCGTAGCTACTAGAGAAGCTATGAGGTATCTTGACACATGCGATACTATTTACAATATTGTTTGGGAAGGAGCAGAGGCAAAAAGATTCCAGCCGTTTTGGTGGTCTCCTATTACTGCTCTTACTGATATGTCAGAAGAAGGATATGCGGTTATAGATGGGGAACTTATAAGAACTCCAGCATTTGGGTTGCCTATCAAAAGAAAATACGACTATATGGACAGAGAAATAACCTTCCTTGAGCATAGTCACGATGAGCCGGTTCAGTATTGGTATAACAGACATACTCACTTTAAAGGAGCAAAAAACATTTACTTCAAATACGCAGGAGTTGGAATGGATTTTTCTCATCCTTTATACAGAGCAGGCTTGCTTTCGAAGGAAAAAGAAGTAATTGATGGAGTGGAAATTGCGCCATTTGATGTTATTTTGAAACATCTCCCTGCGCCTCCTAAGTTCAAATCGGAAATTCAGGAAATTATTGATGAAGGACTTGCGGCAGATGAAGGGTGTGCAGTTGTTGAAGCATATGGACAAAAAGACGGCAAAGATGTGGCTGTAGAAGTGCATATAGCTGCACCAGGATTTGTTGAATCATTTGAAAGAGCGGGAATGACTGGAGAAATGTACTTTACGGGACAAGGTGGATTCCTATTCTCTAAAATGTTTATAAATGATCAATTTGAACAAAAAGGATTGATTTCTTCAGACATGCTTACAATGGAACAAGTTACTACATACTTTGATTATGCAAAAGAATTAGATATAACAATAGATGTAGTGATAAAATAATAGCAAAGCAGGAACTATAAACATCAATTTCCTGAAGTTTTCTCACTAAAGAGGGAGAAAAGAATAAAAAACACGAATAAGAATAATTTTGTGTGGTAAAACAAAAAGCCTTACAGACTATAAATAGGAAGTGGGGCTTTTTTAGTGAGTGCGGAATATGAATAAAAGTTGGATAAAAAGCCAAAATGTGTTGAAATTCTATTGACAAATAGGTCATTTAAGTGTAGAATAATCAAGCGACTTAAATAATGATAAAAAAACAGAGCCAAAGGGCTCTAGTTTTTGATTGAATGGAGGAACATAAATGAGAGTAAAGGTTACATTAGCTTGTACAGAGTGCAAACAAAGAAATTATGAAACAATAAAAAATAAAAAAAATAACCCTGATAGAGTAGAATTTAACAAGTACTGCAAATTCTGCAAGAAACATACTGCTCACAAAGAAACAAAATAAAAAAATAAGGAGAAAATCATGGCTAAAGTAAAAGAAACTAAGACGCCACCGAAAAAAAGAAGTAGAATAGCAACAGCAGCTGCTCAGACTTCAAAAAGGCAGAATAGAGGCGGAATAAAAGCTTACTTCAAAGGGGTTAAAACTGAAATGAAAAAAGTTGTATGGCCAACAAAAAAAGAATTGGTATCATATACAGCTTTGGTTTTGGTTGCATGCACCTTTTTTGCCCTAGCATTTTGGTTAATAGACTCAGGATTCTTGGCAGTGCTAAAAGAATTGATGGGAATAAACTTATAAGATTTGAAAGAGGATTTATAAATGTCTGAAATTGAAAAAAAGTCAAGAGAGTTTGGGGAACAAGAAGGGCTAAGAGGCGACGGAACTCCCAAATGGTATGTTATTCACACATATTCTGGACACGAAGATAAAGTAAAGGTTAATATAGAGAAACTAGCAAAAAACAGAGACATGGAAG
>CAYJJM010000046.1:8586-8954 GCA_964370515.1 uncultured Oscillospiraceae bacterium
CGTGAGTGTAATAGTTCCTAAAGAAAATCGCCTTGAATTAAAAAAAGGCAAAATGGAAGTTAAGTCACGAAAAGTATATCCAGGCTATGTTATTGTAAAAATGATAATAACAAATGAATCTTGGTATTTGGTTAGAAATACTCAAGGAGTTACTGGGTTTGTAGGACATGGCTCAAATCCTGTACCACTTTCTTTGGATGAAATTAGAAGAATGGGTATAGAAAAGATTGATGTTGACCTAAACTTAAAAGTAGGAGACAGCATCAGAGTTATCAATGCACCATTTGAAGGCTCTGTTGGAGTTGTAGAAGAAGTTGTTGAAGAAAAGCATAGAGCAAAGGTAAAAGTTTCTGTAAATGGAAGAGAAA
>CAYJJM010000046.1:8964-9352 GCA_964370515.1 uncultured Oscillospiraceae bacterium
TATATAAATGGTAATACCATTTAATATATAAAGATTTAGGAAAGGAGGAAAAGGAATGGCAAAGAAGATTGACGGTTATATCAAACTTCAAATCCCTGCCGGAGGAGCTACACCTGCACCACCTGTTGGACCAGCCTTAGGTCAAAAAGGCGTAAACATAATGGACTTTTGCAAACAATTTAATGCAAAGACCCAAGACCAACAAGGAATGATAATACCAGCAGTAATAACGGTTTATGCAGATAAATCATTTAGCTTTATTTGTAAGACACCACCTGCAGCTGTACTGCTAAAAAAAGCAGCTGGTCTAGACAAAGGATCAGGCGAACCAAACAAAGCAAAAGTTGCAACAATTAAAAGAGCGCAAGCAGAAGAAATCGCCAAAACA
>CAYJJM010000047.1:0-1811 GCA_964370515.1 uncultured Oscillospiraceae bacterium
TGTAGATGCACTGAAGTGATAATAGGTAAAATTGAACCTAGAGACTGTGCTATGTTTGGAACTGGATGCACACCTTTAAACCCTATAGGGCCATGTATGGTGTCCGCAGAAGGATCTTGTGGGATTTGGTACAAAAATAGATAAAAATTTCGAGAGCAACTTGTATTAAACATCATCTATAAGGCTTGTGAAATTTTGCAAAAACAGCTAATGAGAATATAATTAAAAATGCAAAGAGGGAAATATGAAAATAGAAATGGCACATGGCAGTGGAGGCATTGCGTCAGCAGAAATAATGAAAAGCATATTTGGAAAACATTTTTCCAATCAAGTTCTAGATAAGATGGAAGATGCTGCTGTGGTAAAGGGTAGTGAAATGATTGTTTGTTCTACAGATTCTTTTGTTGTGGAACCTATAATTTTCAAAGGTGGAGATATTGGGAAACTTTCAATCTGTGGAACTGTAAATGATATATTAATGATGGGGGCTGAACCAAAATACATAACCTGTGGATTTATTTTGGAAACAGGACTTCAATTAGAAACTCTAGAAAAAGTTGTAGAATCTATGGCAAGAGAAGCAAAAAAAGCAGGCGCCATAATAATTGGAGGGGATACAAAGGTTGTAGAAGGAAAAGGTGGTTTGTATATTAATACTACAGGAATAGGATTTTTGGAAACTGAGAAAAACATAAGTGCTTCAAACTGCCAAGATAGAGACAAAATAATATTAACAGGAACTTTGGGAGATCATCATGCAACTATACTTAGTGCTAGAATGGGAATTGAAAATCAAATTAAAAGCGACTGTGCTACCCTGGGTGATATTACGAAAAAGTTACAAGAAAACAATTTGAATGTAAAAGCTATGAGAGATGTGACAAGAGGAGGCTTAGGTACAATTCTTAATGA
The DNA here is from genome assembly GCA_964370515.1 of uncultured Oscillospiraceae bacterium. GTDB lineage: Bacteria > Bacillota > Clostridia > Peptostreptococcales > Anaerovoracaceae > CAYJHC01. Next base: position 913 of record CAYJJM010000047.1, read on the forward strand.
GATAGCAATGGCATCAGAATGTGAAATCCTTTTGGAGGAAGAAGCTATTCCTATAAAAGAAGAAGTTAAAGGCTTTGCGGATGTTCTGGGAATAGACCCATTATATATGGGGAATGAAGGAAAAATGATTCTGGTTATAAAAGAAGAAGAAGCGCAAAAAGCATTAGAAGAAATAAGAAAAACTGAGAATGGGAAGGATGCCTCAATTATAGGAACTGTAAACAAAAACAAATTCAAAGACTCCAATGGAGAAGTTGGAAAAGTTTTGATAAAAACCTACTTGGGTGCAACTAGAAGAGTAGATGTTTTAGTAGGAGAAGGGTTACCTAGAATTTGTTAACTTAGAAAAGAATTTTAAACTTAAAAGCGATCACTGTTATTTAACATACTTTTGAGCTTCCCTGATATTTTGGATGTTGGGGGAGTTTTTAATTCAACAGTATACTCCTTATGTTGGATTTTTTCTTCGTCTATAGTGACGATGAAATATGTGCCATGATTTGTTAACCTAGGCGAAGAAATGCTTCCTGGATTAATCAAATAGACCCCTTCTTCTTCTTCAAAAAATGGCGAATGCGTATGCCCGAAAAAACCAGCTTTACAATCAAGTTCCATAATCTTGAAAAACAAACATATTGGAGCCTCTTTAACATTGTCTAAATGGCCATGGGTCAAAAGGATATTGCCATAAGGGCTATCAATTACCTTGTAACACTCTGAATTGGGTTTTCCATCCAAGTTTCCAGGAACATATTCAAAGGGGAATTGGGAATTTATTTTGCTCTTAATCCTTTTTGCATCATCAACATAATCTCCCAAGTGGATAATCATATCTATTTCATTCTCGAGTTTCTTTATGACATCTATGGCAGGTTGAATTTTACCGTGGGTATCGCTCA
>CAYJJM010000047.1:1821-8180 GCA_964370515.1 uncultured Oscillospiraceae bacterium
TTGTCTCCCCATAAAAAAAGCACACAACTAGGGTTGCATGCTTAGTATACTTTAAATTTCCAAGACAAATATTAGAAAGTTTGTCAAAAGAAAAGCTTTGCTCTCAAATGCCTATGGTTTATAGGTAGAAGGCAACTCCAATAAATTGCAATACAGTCCCTAGAACTATAAAACAGTGGAATATTTCGTGAAACCCAAATTCTTTAGAAAAATTAGGCTTCTTCAATATATAGAACACTGCACCTACAGTATAACTTATTCCACCAGCTAAAAGCAACATAAGAAAGTTGAAATCTAATGAAAACAAAGCTGATGGATCAAAGACAAGTGCCCATCCCATTATTATATAAAAGGAAGTATATAGCCATCTTGGGGCATTAAGCCAAAACATTTTGACATAAACACCTACAATTGCAAAAGTCCAAATTCCTATTAGGAAAAAAGTAGACTTTGGAGCCTCCAATCCATTGAATAGTACAGGAGTGTAAGTCCCCGCAATTAAAACATAAATCATAGCATGATCAAGTTTTCGTAGTCTTTGAACCTTTTGGTCAGAACCATTAGAATAATGATAAATTGAACTGCAAGTGTACAGTGCCATCATAGAAAATCCAAATAGAATCATACTGATAAACTTTCCCAATCCATCAAAGCTAGTTGTGAAATTAGCAATAAATAGATAAACAGTTCCAAAACCTCCCAAAATGGCACCTGCCAAATGTGTGATGAAACTCCATTTATCCCTAGGTCCTTTCCTCGGAAGGGTGTATGATGTACTAGATTTGCCTCCTATAGAAGAGAGGGCTGTACTTTTTTTTAGAGGTTTTGTTTTTATGGTTGTAGTGGTAGTCATTGTAATTATATCCTTTCTTACTTGTCTTTTGACCATATTACTGCTACGCTGCGAAGCTGCGTCGCTGCGAAGCTGCGTGAGTTGTTCTTCAATTGTCGTTTGTGTACATGAGGCAGGCTAACATAAATAGTAAATGCCTGCACGGACACTTCCAATTTCATACGCTGCGAAGCTGCGTCGCTGCGAAGCTGCGTCGCTGCGAAGCTGCGTGCGTTGCGAAGCTGCGTGCACACCTTGTACTGTGTATACTTTATCGCTTTTCTTGTATACACCGCCAAAATCCTGCGTAATTCACATTGTCTTTTTGCCATCAAGAAATCGGGCGGAAGAAAAATTTCTTTCGCAGTGTAATAAAAAATTAAATTATCTAGTTTGAGAAATACGATACCTTTAGTGTTTTTCAAAAATATTAAGATAAAAATCCAAACTGTTTTCCATGTAAGAACCTATAAGCTCTATCATAGGATCCGGGTTTTTGTCTTCAAAATAAATATTAAAGGCATCAAAGTATTTTTTTCTGTCTTGGAAGACAAAGGGGATTAAAGGCTGCTCTTCTTCTAATAATTGTAAATTAAGAAGTAACCTATTTAGCTGCCCTGTACCTTCAATAAAGGGATGTATACCCTCAAAATCAAGATGAAATAATGCCAACCTTTCTACTAAGTGTAATTCCTTTTTTCTTTTTTCGTTTGTTTTCAAAAGTTCTTTGAGGGACTTTTGAATATTGGAAGGATCAACAGTTTCACCGTGAGAACTAAGCTTGCGCAAAGGGATTTTTCGATAAGTTCCTCTGTCTATAGGATTGTTAACCATCAGAATAGAGTGTAAGGTTAAAATTGTGCTTTCTGAAAAAAAATCTCTTTCGCTTATATTTTGCTCAGCATATAAGTATACATTTTTTGCTCCTACAACTTCCAAATGAAATTTTAGTGGCCTCTGATCAATGACAATATCATCTAAAATCAAAGAGACTTCTCGTTGAGAAAGTGTGCCTCCGGAGATGGCACAAGAGTTATATAGAAATTCAGATAAAAAGTCGTCACGCAACTTATTTATTTCTCCCAAACTTAAGGGACGAATTCTTTTTAATTTTTCTTGTTTTTCATTAACTCTTTGAAAAAGTAAACTATGAGCACTTTGTTGTAATATTTTGCTTTCCTTAGTTCTCTCGTCTGCTGGTTTTTCTGCATTAGCGGGAATCATATATAACTTGCCCTCTTGAACAGCACCATCAATTTTATTTTGAGAACAAAGGAGCCTTACTCGCCGAGGGGAAATATCCCATTTTTTTGCAGCTTCTGATACTTTGATATACTCCAAAATTTCCTCCTTATATTTATTTCTAAGTTTAGGTTACAATGTTTTAGGAATAATGTCAAGAAAAAAATTAAAAAAATAAAAAGAATATTCCCAAAAATAAATGCAAATAAGGAAAATCTAATTTAAAACATAGATTTTGGGATTTAAATAAAGAAAAATATAAATAAAACTACAACAAAAATTCCTCAAAATTTTATTTAATATACAAACCAAAGGGCTAAGAAAAAAAGAAATGATGAAAATGTAAGAAAGAATTAGAGTAAACAGAAATTTGGCAAAATGTGCCAAAAGGCACATTGCCAATACTTTCTAATGTGCTAGACTTCAAATAAGGATTTATTAATACCAAATTTTAAGGAGGGAAAAAATGAAAAAAATATTATTAATAGTATTAACTGCAACTATGATATTTGCCTTTGCAGGTTGTGGTGGCGGTGGCGGCGACGCAGCAGGATTAACCGAAGGAGATGTAGTAGGTAGCTGGCAAATGGTAAGCTATATTGATTCTGATGGAAAAGAAATGGATCAGGATATGTTCGATCTTTTCTATGGAGATGGTGGCATTGAAACTTTCGTATTTAACGAAGGGGGCACAGGAACACAAACGCTTCTAGGATTAGAATTTGAGGTTACATGGGAAATTTCAGAAGGTAAACTTATGGTAGATGACGGATATGGAACTATAATCGAATTCACATGGGATGGTGAGCATTTAAGCAAACTTGACTCTCTTGAAGGAACAGAAGGATTTGGAAAGGTTTAATTAAAACCTCATAAAGTAATATAAAATACAAAACATCTTAGTTGTTAGAAAGCTGAGATGTTTTGTGTTTTATAGCTCTAACCAAGCTATGTATATATTAGAAACAGAGATAGGCGGCTTTGGCTGAGGTGAAGATGATTTAGTAAAAAGCAGAGTATAAACAGTAAAATTTCATAAGGTTATATTTTTTTAGAAGTTTATAAAAAATTTGGTTAAATTTGTGAAAGTGCAGAAGGATTATTAAAACTAGTTTGGATTGATTGTGTTTTATTGAAATGATTTTTATGGTGTGATAATATAAAATAATAAAAAACAAAGGACAAGGTTTATTTGTTGTTTCAATTTGGCTTTTGGAGGGAGAGAATTTATGAAAAGGATTGTTTGCATATTTGTGCTTGTTGCTATAACCTTTTCTTTCTATGCTACTTATGTCAATGGAGAAACTTTGAAAATTTTTATTAGAAACGATGGTTCTAAGTATGAAGAATCCTTAAAAGAGGCTTTTTCAACCATGGAGTTTATAGATGTTCCTCTAAATTCGGAATTAAGGCATTTCGTTAATGGTAGAGACATTGTTGCTTATGACACATATGCCAAATATATTACGGCGAAAGTTCCAGAATACACTTTCGCTTCACACTATTTACAAACTTCTGTTATTGCCATAAACAGGGACTTTACAGATGCAAAGATTAGAGGCTGGAAAGACTTGCTGGCCAGTGAACTCAAAGTTTCTTTTTTCTTTGGAGAAAGGCTAGAAGATGATGCCTGGGCCAGCGGGTATTATAACCAAATACTCGCTTCAATGACTATGGGAATTTACGGTTCCTATGAAATAGAAAAAACAATAAGGAATATTGAAATTTTAAAACTTCAAAATAGATTTATGATAAATGAAATAAATTCTCCAGCATTAATACTGCAAGATCATCAGGCAGTAGAACTAATGAAGGCAGGATTTAATTTGGAAATAATAGTGCCTGTTGAGGGAACACATAGCTTTGCAAGAGGAATATTAACTGATAGTTCAGAAGTTTTGGAAGGGAAAGAAATAAACAAGGCTTTACTGGAAAATAGCTTTAGGCTTACAAACTTTCAGGCAGATAGGGAATACTATCCTCCAGAGGAAGCATATGCAAAAGCTCTTCCCTTAGTGAATACAGATGCATATAACACTGCAATGGCAGACAGTGAAGCTTTATTTAAAAGAATAGTTCTAGATACTGAGCGTACAGGATTTGGCGATAATATAGAACTGACATTTGCTTATATTATTGTATCTTTTATAATTATTTTTTATGGAGTTACCGTGTTAAATAAGGTATCACATAAACAGATGAAAAGAGCTTTGCTTGCGGCAGTTCCGTTGCAAATACTAACCATAACTTTCAATTATTTAAGAAGTGTCTTTGTTGATGTGGACTGGGTATATACCTTGTTTTGGTATGGGTTCTATATTTCCTTTATTTTACTTCCTGTTGCATTGCTATATATTTCTATAATTGCAGGGCACAGTGAAAAAAATGTAAGAATTCCATATTTTTTTAAGGCTCATTTAATTATCACTGGAATCATTCTCATTTTTATACTTACCAATGACATTCATGGACAAGTTTTCACTTTGGATCCATATGCAAAAACTAGGGATATTTCATTTACCTATGAATGGGGATATATGTTGTTTATGATTTGGATGTATATGACATTGTTTCTTGCCATTGGAAGACTTTTATATAAGTCAATTAGAAACCCTCTCAAGAGATCTTATGTTTTGCCAGTTATTGCCTGCGTGATAACATTAGCATATACAATTGGATATGTTTTGGAAATACAAATCATAAGAGACATCCAACCGTCTTACGCAACAGTAGGGCTTTCATTTCTTCATTTGGCAGTTTGCATCAAGGCTAAGTTAATACCACTTAATAGAGGCTATGATAAATTCTTTGAAAATTCTACTTTGAGTATGGTGATTGCAGATAAGAAAGAGAAGCCAGTTTATATATCTAAGAACATGGATGAAATTAATGATAATCATGAGCTTAGAGAAGTTGTACTGCCTAATGGAACTCTTAAATTCTATGAAGACAATACTGCATTAAATGAAGTATCTAAGGAATTGGAAGAAACAAATAGACAATTAGTGAAAAATAACCAGATATTAAAGGCTCAGTATCAAGTCAAAGTGGAACTTGCTTCTGAATTGGCTAAAAAAGAGGTAGACGATACAATTAATTATCTGTTAACAGAAGGTGCAAGAAAAATTGAACCACTCCTTGAAAAACTTAAGGAGACCAAAGACACAAAAAAACTTGTAGCACAAATTAATATTATTGCTTGCGGAACAAAAAGACTTGCAATGCTCAAAATAAGCACATTAAAAGAAAAGGAACACCCTATTAGCGACTTGATGAAGTGCATTGCTGAAATGGATAAGTTTACAAGGCCATTGGGAATCAATACAACAGTAGGAGCAAACTTAGATGGCAGTCGGCCTTCTGCGGAACTTGCCTATATGTATGAACTTTTTTATCTAGCAACGGAGCAAATGGTTTTAAATGAAAGTGAAAATATACTGGTTCAGCTATATAAAAGAAAAGGGAAAGTTGTATTTTCTATTACCACAGAAACAGATGTAATAGGAGTCATTAGTCCTCATTTAAAAAATAATCTTAAAAAAGCAGGGGGAGAGCTTTCACAAAAACCATGGGAAGACACTAATGTGATAAGCTTATCTTTTCCACAAGATATCAAAGAAGGAGGGAAAAGCTTATGATAGAGCTATATTTTTTAGATAAAACCTTCTTATTCTTTATATTTGCTATAGCCTTTGTAGTAGGAATTTTGCACATTATTTTTCTTGCAACAATTTCTTTGTTCAGAGCAAAGTTTAGAAAACTTCAGATAATAACTGAAATAGCTACTATTCCGTATTTGTGTATTGTAGTTGCCTTTCCTATGATTTGTTATTTTTATGGAAGCCGGGAGATAGTTAATGTTGACTATTACTCGAATGCTTTTTATCTTTTTTCAATCTTTCCATTAGTTTTGTGTTTTTTACAGGTAATAAAGGGGAACTACATTTATATTTTGTCCATTATGGGAATATTAATGACTCTTCCGTTTACAGAAGTAGGTCCCATTGGAACTTATACTTTTTGTTATGCATTGTCTATAATTCCAGCAGGAGTAAGGATTCTTTATTTACTCAGCAAAGAAGCTCAAATAAAATTAAATACAGTTGATAAAAACTCTATACAGCAAGGAATAGATAGGCTTCAAGTAGGAATAATGTACTTTGATAGCCAAGGATATATATATTTAATTAATGAAAAAATGCTTGAAATCATGGATGAGTATTATGGAGAAGAGCAAAGAAACGGGATTTGGTTTTGGAATTATTTGCTAAAATATAAAGGGGAA
>CAYJJM010000047.1:8190-9283 GCA_964370515.1 uncultured Oscillospiraceae bacterium
AAAGATGATATTATTTTGCAGAGTCAAAAGAAAACTCTTAGATTTAGTAAGAATAATTATATGATTAAAGGCAAACTTTATAACGAAGTTGTCTGTACTGATGTAACGGAAATAAATCAGAAATTAAATGAATTAGAAAAGGAAAATCAAAACTTAAGAAAGCAAGAGGAAGAAATTCGAGTTCTTTGGGAGGACAGAGCAAGAATTCAAAAAGAAAGAGAATATGCTGCCCTAAGAGCTGAAATTCATGATATAATGGGGCAAAGATTTTCTACTCTTCAAAGAACACTTCAGGGTGTTAGAGATGATAATTATGAAAATGTAGTGCCTGTTCTAAAGGAATTAATGGGAAATATTAAAGCTGATGAAGATGAAGGAGGAATTAAACTTCCTGCTTTAAAAGCAAGAAAATTAAAAAATGATTTTGCAAAAATCAAATTAAAAATAAATTATCACGGAGACTTTCCAACAGACGAAAAACTATCAAAATTATTTCTAAAGATAATTAGAGAGGCAGGGACAAATGCAATAAACCATGCAGATGCAAAAATATTAAATGTATATATTTCAAATGAGGAAAATAAGTATGTTTTAAAAGTGACAAACAACGGAAACCCTTTCATAGGAGAATTTAAAGCAGGTAGCGGAATAATAGAACTAATGGAAGCGGTAGAAGAAAACAATGGAACACTTAAGGTTGAAACTGAAAAAGAGTTTACTATTATTGCAACAATAAATTGTTATAGAGATCAAAATAGTGTTGGGAGGAAAGATGACTAAAATAATTATTATTGATGACCATATGTCGGTGTTAGAATCGTTTACTAAATTTATGGAAGAAGGCAAAGAAATTTCGGTTATAGGTACTGGCACTAGAGCAAGTGATGCTGTTCCCTTATGTGAAGAGTGCAATCCAGATTTAGTTCTGATAGATGTGTGCACTGAAAATGGAGAAAATGGAATAGAAGTGGCAAAGGATATAAAGGCAAAATTCCCAGAGATAAAAATTGTTATTATGTCAGGTTTTGATGAAATAAGCTATATTCCAAGTGCCATTGAAGCTGGGGCGAATGCCTTTATTTCAAAAGGTGAT
>CAYJJM010000048.1:0-2287 GCA_964370515.1 uncultured Oscillospiraceae bacterium
ATACCTTTATTACACAGGCGGCATGGCTATGAAGTGCTACTTTAACGATCCTAAGTTAACTGAGGAAACTTTGCACAAAGGCTATCTAAAATCCAAGGATTTAGGCTATAGAGATGAAGCGGGCAGGATTTATATGCTTGGCAGAGCCGATGATGTAATCATAACTGGAGGAAATAAAGTTTCGCCTTTGGAAGTGGAGGAAGTAGTTAAAAAATTCAATGGCGTAGTTGACTGTATATGCAAAAGCAAAAACGATCCTATTATCGGAGCAGTTCCAGTATTATATGTGGTTACAGGTGATGACTTTGATATTAAAGGCCTAGGGGAACATATGATGAATTTATTGGAAGATTTCAAAAGGCCTAGGGCAATTGAATTTATTTCGGCTGTGCCTAGAACATATAATGGCAAAGTGGATAGAATTCACCCAATTGATGAATTTCTTGTGGGAAAATAAGGAATATGATAGAAACAAAATGAACCAATATTCATAAATTCGAATTTCTTGTTTGCCAGATTTGCCTAATTTGCAGAGGTTAGCAAGGGATGTGCGTAAATAATAGATAGTGAATTTATATTATAAAATTAATAAGAAATTTAAAAGGCAATTAGTAATTAGAATTTTGTAAAAATGAAAGGGGGAGCATGGAGAAAAGAAAGTATTCATGCAAGGAAAAGATGAGAGAACAAATAATAGAAATATTGGAAAAAGTTAAACCAGGTGTGGACTATGAAAAAGAAAAAAAATTAGTTGATGCTAGAGTGCTAGACTCTTTATCAATTATTGCATTGGTTAGCGAACTTAGTTTTGCCTTTGATGTGGAAATAGATGTAATGGATTTGGTTCCTGAAAATCTTAATTCAGTAGATGCAATGGTTGAATTAGTACAAGAATTACAAGAGGGGTAGAAAGTAAGCACGCAAGTAAGTAAGTAACTAAGTGAGTAAGCAAGCAACTAACTAACTAACTAACTAAGCAAGTGAGTAAGTGAGTAAATAAATAGATAAATAAGTAAGTAAATAAATAAATAAATAAATAAATAAATAAGGAGATGTAGTCGTATGGAAATTCAAGCTAAAAAAAGTATTGACAAGAACATAGTGAATCAAATAATTGGTCCTGTTTTGTTTTTGATTTGCCTGTTCTTGTTGCCTGAGAATCTTTTTGAAACCATAGAGATGAGGGCAGCCATTGGAACAGTTGCATGGATGGCGTATTGGTGGGTATCTTCATGCATAGATTATGCAGTAACAGGGTTTTTGCCTATAGCTGTAAACGCAGTTATTGTAATGTGTCCAATGGAAACGGTTATTGCCAATTATGCCTCAGAAACTATACTTCTTTTGTTAGGTGCATCAATACTTACAGTATCATGGGAAATCGTAGGCCTAGATAAAAGAATTGCTTATACATTCTTGGCAATGATAGGAACTTCTTTAAAATCTCAAATAGTGTTCTGGTTCATGCTTTCTGTGGCTATGTCTGCAGTGCTGCCAAATGCTATTGTATGTGCCACAATAGTTCCCATTGCAGTTTCAATGCTTAGATACGTAGGCATTGGAGAAATCAAAAAGAGTGATACAGGGGCAATATTGTTACTTACAATTGCCTGGGGTGCAGGACTAGGGGGATTGGCAACACCTTTGGGAGGTGCCATGAACCTAGTGGTAGTAGATTATATGGAACAGGTAACCGGTCAAGAGTTTATGTATCTGGATTGGGTAATTAAATTCTTGCCAATTATGGTTGTTTTAATAGTTTCTAATTTAGCCTTTATACTATGGGTAAGGCCAAAGAATGTTAACCTAGAGGGGTCGAAGGCTTTCTTTATAGAAGAAAACAAAAAACTTGGAAAATTAAGTGTCAATGAAGCTATATGTTTAGGATTATTCCTAATTGCAGCAGGGCTTTCTTTTGCAAGACCTTTATATGCTGAGTTAATACCAAGCCTTAAGCCTGCATACATCTTTGTAATATTTGCACTTATTTCTTTCCTCATACGCACAAAGACTGGAGAAAAGTTAATGGTATGGAGCACTGTACAGAAAAAAATTGTATGGGAACTTATATATGTATTTGCAGGAGGCCTTGCAGTTGGAACATTGATTAATCAAAGTGGTGCAGCGGAAGCACTTGGAAATGTACTGTCTTCAACACAAATAGAAAATGAATTTTTATTAATTGGTCTTATTATTTTGTTAACCATAATTTTGTCGGATTTAACCAGCAATACGGCAACGGCAGCAGTTGCAATGCCAATTGTAATTAGTTTAACGGTTATAATGA
>CAYJJM010000048.1:2297-9210 GCA_964370515.1 uncultured Oscillospiraceae bacterium
TAAATCTGTCATATTGCATGCCTACATCTATTAGGGCTATTCCTGTAGGCTATGGATTAAATCCAAACTATATGTTTAAACATGGAATAAAGCTTACGGTAATTGTTATATTACTAATGACTTGTGCTGTATGGCTTTTAATGAATTATTGGCCAACATTTACGGTTCTAATGTAAAGTGATTAGTGAGCAAATTACTTAAAAAGAGTGTGATTGAGTAATTATTTCAATCATGGGCATCCCATTAATCAAAGGTATCCATGAAGCAAGCATGCATCCACGCACGCACAAGCATACACACATGTACGCACACACGCTCTGTACTAGGGCACAGGCATTGATACTCGTTGTTGGTAGATTTGCCTCAGTTTAAATATAAATAGGTAAAGGACAATTTGTGTAGGAGGAAGTTTAGAGTGGAAAGAAAAAAACCTAATGTTTTAAACTTAATTAAAGCATTGGTGTTTGGGTTTATAGTATTATTAATATTTTGGTTTTTGTCTAACATTTTTACAGTAGATCCCCAAGGGGCATACGACTTTAAAAGTGAATATTTTAGTGAGGAACTGGATAAAGATTATGCTGACGTGCTTTTCTTTGGTGCTAGCCAAACGGGAAGAAGTATTTCTCCTACAACAATTTTTGATGAATCTGGAGTTCCCTCTTATGTTTTTTCCACACCAGGAATGCCAATCTATACTTTTCATTACAAAATAAAAGAATTAATTGAAGAAGGTCATTCTCCAGAACTTGTTGTACTGGATATTTCAAGCATAAAGGATGAGTTTTACTTTAACGATCCTTTGGAAAATGAAGACAGATACAGAACAGGCCTAGAAGTTATATATGGAATAGATAACAAAGTTGAATATGTTGCTGATATGGAAGAAAATTATAATCAAGAATTTATGTTTGATTATTTGTTCCCTATATTTAGTTTCCATGAAGTTTGGAAAACGGGAGAGATTAACGAAAGTGTTTTTGTAAGCGATGACGAAGAATTTAATTCATGGGAAATGGGTGCTGTGTTTTCAGATGTTTCAAACAAGGTAAAGCCAATAAAAGAATCTTATATTGTTGAGGGGAGCGAAGAAAGTGACCCCTTGGAACCTGTTGCCGAAGAATATTTTATTAAAACAGTAGAACTTCTTAGGGAAAATGATATAAAAGTTTTGGCTATAAAGTATTTGGATTCTGTAACTGACACAGCTACTCACAATAGCTACCAGAACCTATGTGACGAAAATGGAATAGACTTTTTAAATTTAAACTTAGATGAAAATAAGAATGTTTTGAAAAATGAATACGGGTTAAGCTATGAAGAACATTTTTATAATTACAAGCATAATAATGTAATGGGCATGGTTATTGTTTCTAGATTTGTTTCCGATTATTTAGGCGAACACTATGACCTAGAAGACTATTCAGCAGATAAAGATTATCAATTCATGTTTGATTATCATCAAATAATGAAAGAAACATATCCAAAAGCCTTTGAAATTTAAAAATTTTTTAAAAATTAAAAAAAATTAGCTTCTTAAGTGTAATTAGCACACAATTTGATTGAAAAACCATGCTAAAATATATATAATGTAATTAGGATGGGGAAATTCCCTTTGCTTTTTATATTATAAATTATTTTAGCTTATTTTGTTTTCCAAGAAATAGAAAGATGAATTTAAGAACGGGTAAAGAATGAACATAAGAACAACTAAGAAAAATAGAATAACCACAGTGATTTTAATGGTTGCAATGTTGTTTACCATTACATTTTCTTGCTCTATTAATTTGAGTTCTTTGGAAGTACATGCTGCCACAGGTGATGCTGTATATGGAATTGTCGCAGCCGAGGGAAATGGATTAAATGTTAGGTCGGGGCCTTCAACTTCATATTCCATAATAACTGCCATAAGTGAGGGTACAAGAATTGAAATAATAAATTATGCAGAAGGGCAAAGCTGGTATCAAATGAAACATGGTAGTATTTCAGGTTATGTTTCTGCTCAATATATTAGTATTGAAGTAACTGTTCCAGATATTCCATATGAGCCAGATGGAGATTTTGAAGCATACTTAACAGAGCAAGGATTTCCAGAAAGCTATAAGGTTGAACTTAGAAAGCTTCATGCCAAATACCCGGATTGGAAATTTGTTGCTGCTCATACAGGTTTGGATTGGAATGAAGTAATTGAAGAAGAAACAAATCCTGTAGGCACCAGCCTTGTTCATATAACAGAGGATGACTCCTACAAGTCTATGGAAAAAGGTGCTTATAACTTTGCTACAGGGAATTACTATGGCTTGGACAGCAGTTCATGGGTTGCTGCATCTGAGCAAGCAGTGGCACACCATATGGACCCTAGGAATAGTTTAGACGAAAATTTCATATTTCAATTTCTTTCAGCCAAATATGACTCTGGTACAAATACAGCAAGCAATTTACAAAATGTCCTAGAGGGGACATTCATGGAAGGCAAAATTCCAGGAAGTAGTAAAACATACAATCAAGTGCTACTGGATGCAGGTGAAACCTATGGTGCCAATTCAATGGTACTAGCTGCTATGATAATAACTGAACAGGGAGTAAATGGAGTAGGTGGCTCCATACAAGGGGATATTAGTGGATATAGCAATATTTACAATTATTTTAATGTAGGTGCTTATGGAAATCCAGACCCAGTTATAAATGGATTAAAATATGCTAGTGGAAGTGGTAGCTATGGAAGGCCTTGGAATACAATCGAAAAATCTATAATGGGTGGATCTGAATTTTATGCAGACTCATATATTTACAACAAAAAGTATACAATCTATTTAAAAAAATGGAATGTTATGAATGGTATAGGAAGTGTTGGGACAGGTCAATACATGACTAACATAAGAGGAGCAGATACAGAAGGATACCATTTAAGTGAAGGCTATGAGAATATCAAAGATAGCGCTTTAACCTTTGAAATACCTGTTTATAAAAACATGCCAGCGTCGGCAGTTCCTGTACCAAGTCCTACAGGAAATAACAATAACTACCTGGAAAATATAATAGTAAGCAACACATCAATTTCTCCTACATTCGATAGGTATCAAAATAAATATGAATGTGTGGTGGACTACAATACTGCGTCTGTAAATATAAACCCAGTTCTAAGTGATTCAGGAGCTAAAGTTACAGGTGGTGGAACCGTTGATTTGGCTGTAGGAACTAATTTGATAATACTAGTTGTTACATCTAGTAGTGGAGTTGAAAGAACATATTCCCTTGAAATTGGTCGTAGCGAGCCACCTGAAGGCTGGGGAGATTACAAAGTAGGGGACTATGTTACAAATGTAACTGAAAAAACAACTATAGCAGATTTCACTTCTAACTTAGCAAATTCAAATCAGTTAGAGTATGCTGTGGCACAAGTGTTCAATACTAGTGGTGAAAAAGTTACTAGCGGAAATGTAGGAACAGGGATGACTGTTAAGTTCTTTGATGGGGATAACCAGATAATAAAAGAAGTCCCTATAGTTATACGAGGAGATGCAAGTGGAGATGGCAAAATTACATCTCTTGATTATATTCAAATAAAAAATCATATTATGGGAACGGATTCTTTGACAGGAGCCTTCATTAAAGGGGCAGATACAAGTGGAGAAGGGCAAGTTACTTCCCTGGACTATATCCAAATAAAAAACCATATTATGGGTGAAGATTTAATATATTGATAGCAGCAACTATCAATAATCCCTTTAGCCTTGCCTTCTATGGATGCGACTGTATGAGAATCGGCAAAGAGCAAATAGAAAACGACAAGTGGCAAACGGTAAACGGCAAATAACAAAGAACAAATAGCAAATAGCAACCAGTGAATAGGAGAAAAATGAATTTTACGAGAAAAGTAGCCATATTATGTATAATAGTTTTATTGGGAACTATGATTAATTTTGAGAGCGTACATGCCTCAGGCTCATTTAGTGTCTCAGGAGGCGGAACCGTATCTCCTGGAGGTAAAGGGACGGTTACAATAAATGCAAACAACTGTGCGGGATATTTTACAATAACAGCCTCAAATGGGGGAAAGCTAAGTTCTAGCAAAGAATGGATAGATGATTCAAGCAAATCAATTACAGTGACAGCACCCAGTAGTGGTAGCACAACAGTTACAGTCACAGCAATAGATGTATCAAGTTATGAGGGTGCATCTATAACAGGAAGCCGTTCGGTTACATTTACAGTAAAAACATCTTCTTCAGATTCGGGAAGTTCAGGTTCTGGCAGTTCCTCAGGAAGTTCATCTTCGGGTAGCTCCAACTCTTCTCAAACAGAAAAAAGCTCAAATACAAACTTAAAAACCTTAACCACATCTGTGGGAGTTTTATCTCCTTCTTTTTCTAATGAAGTAACAGACTATAAACTCTATATTAATGAAGACGATAAAGAATGTGTGATTTCTGCAACTCCAGAGGATTCCAAATCAAAAGTTAGCCTGTCAGGTTCATCTGAAATAGGAGATGGTAGTGAAGGAAGAACCATAACCGTAACTGCCGAAAATGGCGACAAAAGGGAATATAAGATAACTTACGCCTTTCTAGAGGAAGATAATATTATTTTTGATGAAAAGATTTTTACGGTCGTAGACAGATATGATGCATCTATACTTCCCAAGGGCCTTGAAGAAACGAAAATTGAATATATGGGAGAAAAAATTCCTGCCTTTGAGAGCAAAGATAAAATATTCATCTTGGTAATATTAGAAGATGACGCTGGAAACCTAGCACTGTATATGTATAACGAAGATGAGGAAATGTTTGCTCTTGCTGAAACCATAGAGGTTGATGGAGATGTATTTTTGTTGGTAGGCTTAAATTATATGCACCTTTATGGAGATAATGGCTTGGGAGAAGGCTATTATATGTATAACTTGGAAGATGGAACATTAATTTATATGGATGGTCAAATTGTAGAAGAAGAACCAAAACTTTGGCTGTATATTGGTTTGGGTGCAGTTGGTGCTTTGCTTTTAATTACTATTATTTTGCAAATCAAAATAATTAGAAGTAGAAGATATCAAAACTATTATTTTGAAGAGTATGAAAGTTCAGAAGAAGATGAAGTGTCTGAGATTTTGGTGAAAGAAAGCTCACCAAGGAAAAACAGCCAAACAAAAAATACAAAGCAGCCAAAACAGGTAAATCAAAATAGTGAAAGAAAAGAAGAAACCAAAAAAACTACTGAAAAATCAGCAAGAAACCATAGCAAAACGTTGCAAAAAGAAAAAACTATAAAAGAAAAAGAAAAAGAAATAGAAGAAAGAGTAGCGAAATTAATGTCGAAAAATGACAATTAAAATGAGGATTAACATAAAATAAGTGCAAAAAAATATTAAATGATAAACCAAATTAAACAATGCAGTTTTCTTAAGAGGTAAACCCAGATATTTGATACTAGAATTTTATTAAGAGACAGAGACAATAATATTCTAACAGCCTATTGACTTTTCTTATAAAGAATATATAATAATAAACGAATGGTAAAATATTCCATTTGTTTATTTTTTTGAAAAACTTAGGAAAATCTATTGACTCCACCAATAAATTAATGTATTATTAAAAAAGAACAAATGTTCGCAAACATGGAGGTAAGTATGGGAATAAATAAAGAACAAAAAGAAAAAGCTCTTGAGGCAGCACTGCAACAGATTCATAAGCAATATGGACAAGGTGCCATTATGAAGATGAACGATGAAGCTGCTCAGTTAAACATTGAAACTATTCAAACAGGATCTATCAGCCTAGATGTTGCCACAGGAATAGGTGGGGTTCCCAAGGGTCGTATTGTTGAAATATATGGACCCGAATCCTCAGGGAAGACAACACTAACCCTGCATATAATTGCAGAAGCCCAAAAAGCAGGAGGAAAAGCAGCATTTATAGATGCAGAGCATGCACTAGATCCTGAATATGCCAAAAATTTAGGAGTGCAGGTTGAAGAACTCTTGGTATCTCAACCAGATAATGGAGAACAAGCACTTGAAATCTGTGAGATGTTAGTAAGAAGTGGAGCCCTAGACATTGTGGTTATTGACTCTGTAGCAGCATTAGTTCCCAAAAGCGAAATCCAAGGAGAAATGGGAGACAGCCATGTAGGATTGCAGGCTAGACTTATGTCTCAAGCTCTTAGAAAACTTGCAGGTGTAATAAACAAAACTAACTGCTGTGTAGTTTTCATCAATCAGCTTAGAGAAAAAGTAGGTGTTATTTATGGAAGCCCTGAGGTAACAACGGGAGGAAGGGCATTGAAATTCTACTCAAGTATGAGATTTGATGTTAGAAAAGTCGAAACTATCAAAACAGGAGATGAAATTCTGGGAAACAGGACAAAGGTTAAAATCGTAAAAAATAAACTAGCGCCTCCTTTCAAACTTGCGGAGTTTGACATAATGTATGGCGAGGGCATATCTAAAATTGGAGATTTAATAGATGTTTCTGTAGACAAAGGCTTTATCAAAAAGGCAGGTTCATGGTATAGCTATAACGAAAATAGAATAGGCCAAGGTAGAGAAAATGTTAAGAAATTCTTAAGCGAAAACCCTCAAATTACCACAGAACTTGAAGAAATGGTCAAAGAAGAACTAAAAAAACCAAAATCTAATGTAGAAACAGAAACTCCTGAAGATATACCAAATATAATGATAGATGAAGACGGAGTTGTAATAGAAGAATAGAAGATCAAAACACTTAAAGTGTTTTAAACCAGGGCAAAGCTATCAACATGTTTGTATGATTAATCTTTGCTACTGATTAGAAGAATATATACCATATTACATATTGCATAAGCAACATCAAGGCCTATCCTCCTTGATGTTGCTTTTTTGTTGTAAAATGTTAAAATTAAATAGAAAATACAATGTGACAAACATTAAGTTAGAAAGGGG
>CAYJJM010000049.1:0-9068 GCA_964370515.1 uncultured Oscillospiraceae bacterium
AACCAAAGAGACTATAATACTAAAAGATATTATCAGAACTATAAAAACTCTTATCTCTAAATTGGATTTTAAGTCTTTAAAGTTTTTTTGAATCAAATGCAAATAAAGCACAAAATTTGTTGCAGAAAGAAGGGAAAATATGGAAACCACTCCTTCTATATATATGCTGTCGTAATATGAAATTCCCTCAGGGTGCAAGAACAAGCCAGAAGTGCTAACGCAACCCATTGCATTTATAAGGGCATCAAATGGATTCATGGAACCAGCTAAAAGAAGAATAAAAACAGAGACTGTAAGTACAGAGTATATCAAATATAACATTCTGGCTAAGTCTCCCATTTTGGCAGAAGTTTTATTAAATCCAGGGCCTGGGGCTTCTGCTGCTGCAATTCTTTGACTTCCTACACCAAAAGAAGGGAGAACGGAAATAATAAATATTAGAATTCCCATTCCGCCAAGCCAGTGGGTCAAGGCTCTCCAAAACATAAGGCTTTGTGGAAGCTCCCATTCGGTAAGAAGGGTTGCCCCTGTAGTGGTATAACCAGAAACAGCTTCAAAATATGCATCTATAAAAGTGGCAGATTCTCCGCTATAGTAGTAAGGAATCGCACCAAATACGGACCAAATAATCCAGCAAAGTATTACTGCAAGATATGCATCACGGATTTTCAAGAAGGATTGAACATCCTTGAAACACGAATATAAAACTGCAAAAAAAAGTAGTGAAACAAAAGCAGGGACAGCATATATTGCAGGGTTGGTATCCTTGTAATAAATAGAAAAACCTATGGGAATGAGCAATGCTATACCATTTATTAAAAAAACTATTGAAAGAATTTTGCCTAGTGCTTTAAAATTAAAACTCATATATACTCCTATCTATATGGATTCCAGAATTTGCGAGAAAAAATCATGAAGAAAGTATACACTTCAAGTCTTCCGGCGATCATCAGGAGAGATAAAACTATTTTGGAAAAATCCGAAAATTGACTATAGTTAAGCATAGGACCTACTTGCTCGAAACCAGGACCTACATTTCCCACGGCAGAGATAACGGCGGTAAAAGTTGTGGATAGGTCAAATCCATCAAATGAAAGCAGTATAGTTCCTATGAATATGGTTGCCATATATAGCAAAATAAAGCTAGAAATATTAGAAACTATATCGCTGCTTAAAGATTTTTTTCCTAACTTTACAGAACTGACATGGTGCGGATGAAGTTTTAAGACAATAGTTCTACGAACAAATTGCAAAATTGTCAAGACTCTGACAACTTTTACTCCCCCAGCAGTTGAAGAGGAAGATCCTCCTATAAAGAACAAAATCAATAATAAAATTTGTCCAAATAAAGGCCAGTATATATAATCTGCACTGGCAAAGCCAGTTGTTGTAACTATTGAGACCACCTGGAATATTGAATATCTAAAGGAGGTGCCCAAATCGCTATAGGTGCCAAAAAAGAATAGATATAATGTTAGTGCCAATGTAACGGATGCCACAATAATGAAATAACCTTTAAACTCGCTATCCTTTAAATATACTAGAGGACCTTGATTTAAAGCTAGAAAATGTAGAGAAAAACTAGCTCCACAAATAAACATAAAAAATGTTATAACCATTTCCACATAGGTACTGTCAAAGTGAGAAATCCCTGCGTTATATGTTGAAAACCCTCCGGTTCCAACTGTGGCGAAAGAGTGAGTGAGCGCATCAAATATTGAAAGACCACCTGCCCAAAGGAGTAATGTTTCTAAAACGGTAAAGCTAAAGTACAAAATGTATAACAATTTTGCAGTATCTTTTATTTTGGGTAAAATCTTAGAAAGGGAAGGTCCTGTAGTTTCGGCAGAAACAATAACTTGCCCCCCAATGCCAAGGGCAGGAAGAATTGCAACAGCTAAAACTATAATTCCCATTCCTCCTATCCAATGGGTGAAAGAACGCCAAAATAACATTGAATAAGAAAGGCTTTCCACATCTGTCAAAATGGAAGAACCTGTAGTGCTAAACCCTGAAGCGGTTTCAAAAAAAGCATCTACATAACTTGGAATAAATCCAGAAATCACAAAAGGAAAGGCGCCTAAAATTGAAATTATAAGCCAAGCTTCACTTACAATAATGAAACCATCTCTAACCCGAAAGTGGCCTTTGATGGGACCTGTAATGCGAATTAAAAATGCTCCAATAATTATAGAAGGAACTAAGGTTATTATAAAGGAAAAAAAGGAGGGGCTTTCCTTGTATATGATAGCTACTATGGCAGGAGCAACAAGAGAAATTCCCAAGACAACAAATAGCATCCCTATTATTTTGATATGTGCTTTAATATTCAAGTCCATTATTTAGTCCTTAGTAATTTTTCCAACTGGTCAATGTCGTGAAGAAGGCAAAGAATGGTCAGTCTATCGCCTTCTTTAATAATACTATCTCCAGTAGGTATTATAATTTCGGTTCCTCTAGTTATGGCAGCAACAAAAGCGCCTTCAGGAAGCCCGACTTTCCGAATAGGCTGATTTAAAAGCTTCATACTGTCTCTGGCGATTATTTCTATTATTTCTGCTTGACCTTGAATAAGCTGGGAACTAATGATTTTATTTGAACCTTGGATTAACCTTAATATATTGATAGTGGAAATATCCAAAGGATTTAATGCCATATCAACTCCCAAGCTGGAAACAACTTCTTCGTATATGTCCCGACTAACCTTGGCTATTACATCTTCAATTCCATGTTTTTTTGCAACAAGAGCAAGAAGCAGATTGTCTTCATCATAGCCAGTGGCAGTAACAAACGCATCCATTTCGTCCAGATTTTCTTCTTCTAAGAGGGTCATGTCAGAACCATCTCCATGGAGAATCATGATATCGTTTAAGTGTTCAGAAAGATAATGGCAACGCTCTTTGTTTCTTTCGATTATTTTTACAGAGGCCCCAAAATCAGACAACTTTTGAGCTAAAAATAAACCAGTTTTTCCTCCGCCGATAATCATAACTTTTTGCAAATCAGTATATTTTCCGCGGACATGTACCTTTGAGTTTAGTTTTAAAATATCTTCTCTTGCGCCAATAACATAAAGCTCATCTTCGGAAGCAATAGTCATATCTTTAGTAGGAATTATGACTTTACCATTTCTTGAAATTGCTGCAATCTGTGCATTGTCTAAAACGAATCTTACATAGCTTGGAGTAGTGCCTATTAGTCTAGGCATTCTATCTACCAAAAATTCTGAAAGTGCTACTTTACCGGTGGTGTAAATTCCGTTGCTTAGTGTATATTTTTCAGCTAAGTATTTGTAAATTTCAGTGGCTATTGCAAGGTCAGGATTTACTATATGATCAATATTAGTCACTGATTTAATAAAATCAAATTGGTGCATATGTTCAGGATCTCTAACGCGAGCAATTACCCTGTTGCATCCTAATTTTTTTGCAAAAGAAGCAATTAAAATATTGTTTTCATCACTGTCGGTAGTTGCAATGAGAAAATCATATGAATCTATATGTATGTCTTTTAGTACAGAAGTTTGCTTTCCATTTCCAAGGACAGTCATAACATCCAACTGGGAAGACAAATTTTTAAGTACTTTTTCATCATCATCAATAAGGGTGATGGAATGGTCTCCACCTAGTAAGGTTTCGGCAACTCTTAAACCTAGCTTGCCTGCACCTACAATAACAATTCTCATAAAATTCCTCTTTTCTTTTTGTATCTTTATGATGAGCAAAAGCACATCATACTAAGAGTATTGTAGCACTATTTTTTTTTAAATCAAGGCTTATGCCTTGAAGAATTGTCATAAAAAGAATAAAATATAGTAGAATGATGAGATAAATATAGCAGAGGATATATATAAGAAAGGGAAAAGTATAATACATTTGCATTATACAAGGAAAGAAAATGAAAATTGAAAGATTAGTCGGAGGAAGTTACGAAACTAACGGGTACATTGTTTATGATAATGGTGAGGGAATAATAATAGATGCAGGATATAATCCCAAAGATTTTATTAATAAAATAAATGAATTAAAAATTAATTTAAAGGGAATATACTTGACTCATCATCATCACGACCATATTGGTGCAGTAAAGGAAATAGTTGCCGAGTTTAACTGCCCTGTATATATTCATAGGCTAGACGGAGATTCATACAAAGGGCAAGCTGAATATTTGGAAGATGGAGATAGATTTAGTGTAGGGAGTGCACAATGCAAGGTTATTAATACCAAAGGACATACTAGAGGAAGTTGCTGTTTTATGTTTAGAAGAGAGAAACAAGCTTTCACAGGCGATACTATCTTTAATGTTGATCTTGGTAGAACGGATTTATCAGATGGTAATCAAAAAGAAATGGAAAACTCTATTACAGATATTATATCCCTTTGGGCAAACGAAATTTTCATCAATCCAGGACATGGCGATGGATGCACCATGAAAAAGGTAAGACAAATAAATGACGAATATATATATATAATGAAGAAAGCTGGAAAAAAAGAAATAAAGATTATTGCACTAGATTTGGATGGAACAACTTTAGACAAAAAAGGCAATGTTAGTGCAAGGACAAAAGAAACTTTAAAAAAGGCCATGGATAAAGGGGTGCATGTTGTAATAGCAACAGGTAGATGTTATTCGGCAATACCAAAAATGATAAATGAAATGAATGGAATAGAATATTTGGTAACTTCAAATGGAGGTCTTACAGTAGAAAGAGAAACGGGAAATTTTATAAACAAAAATTGTATAGATGCAAGTGCAGTAGATGGCATAATAGAAAAGCTAAAAGATATGCCACAAATGCTAGAAGTATTTGTAGACGGCAAAGCTTATATGGAAAAAAAACTTTATGAAGGAGTAGAAAAAAAAGAAATCACATATAGACATAGTCAGTATGTTTTGGAAACAAGACTTCCTATAGAAAACTTATTAGATTTTGCTCTAAAAAATAAGGATAAAATAGAAAATATAAATATTTTTTACGAAAGCCTAAAAGCAAGAAAGGAAGCAAAGTCTGTTTTAGACTCCATACCTAATGTTACAATAACCACATCCCTTGGAAATAACTGGGAAATAGGCGGAAAAAACACAAGCAAAGCACAGGCATTAAAAACCTTAATGGAAGAACTGGGAATAGAAAAGGAAGAATTAATGGCTTGCGGAGATAATGCCAATGATTGTGAGATGATTAAGCTTGCAGGAATTAAAGTAGCTATGGATAATGGTACCGAAGATGTGAAAAAAGTTGCTAAATATATTGTTTCTTCCAATGAGTTTGATGGTGTTGCCGAGGCTGTAGAAAGATTTGTTTTATAAAAGATAATAATTTTATAATAGAGATAAAAGAAAATAAAATTGACAATAAAAACCAAAAATGGTAATATAAAACAAAACAAACAAAGAAAAGGGGACAGCATGAAGGGGAAAGAGTTGGGAACGCTAGGTGAAAACATGGCAGCTGAATACTTGTCTAAAAACGGATATGAAATTTTGACAAAAAATTTTAGAGGCAGAGTAGGTGAGATAGACATAATAGGAATGAAAGAAAATATTTTAATATTTTTTGAAGTAAAAACTAGGAGAAATTTAAACTGCGGAGAACCTATAGAAAGTATAAATGCCGAAAAACTTAGGCGAATACAGATATTAGGTGAAGAATATAAGAATTTACATAACTTAAGGAACAGACAAAGCAGAGTTGATGTTATAGAAATATTAATAACGCAGCAGCAGGACATTTAATTTACTTGAGTTTTAAGTGGAGTAAAATAGGAAGGGAAATATAGGAAAAGATAATGGTGGCAACTTTATACACGGCTAACCTAAAAGGAATAGAAGGGGAAATTGTGAAAGTTGAGGTTTCTGTGGATAATGGAATACCAACTTTTGATGTTGTGGGTTTGGCAGGGACTGCTATTAAGGAAAGTGGAAGCAGGTTAAGGGCAGCATTTTCAAATTCCAATATATATTTTCCCAAGAAAAAAATTACTATTAATTTAGTTCCCGCTGATTGCAGAAAAGAAGGAAGTCATTATGATTTGCCTATTGCATTGGGAATACTAGCTAAAGAAAAAAATATTCCAGAAGAAAGACTAAGTCAATTTGGCGTTTTGGGAGAAATTTCTTTGGACGGGCAAGTAAATCCTGTTAAAGGAGCCTTATCCATAAGTTTGGAACTATTTAAAGCAGGCAAGGAAAAAATCATAGTACCTTATGGGAATTTAAATGAAGTAATTCTTATGAAGAAAGCAAAATTTTATACTGTAAAAAATATTGAGGAATTAAGCTCCCTGTTTGATAATGAAGAAAAATTTAGAACAAAAAATATGGAATATATAAAAAACCAGAATGGTGAAAACCAAGAAATAAATCTAGATTATTCGGATGTCTATGGGCAAGAACAAGGGAAAAGAGCTTTTGAAATTAGTGCAGCGGGAAATCATGATATTCTTTTAATAGGAAGTCCTGGAGTAGGAAAAACCATGCTGGCAAAAAGGATAAAAACAATACTCCCTCCTATGAGAGAAGAAGAAATTTTGGAAACCACACAAATATATAGTATTGCTGGATTGCTTAATGAAAAAAATCCTATAGTAGATACTAGGCCTATTAGGCATCCTCATCACAGTACAACAAAAGCAGGCCTTCTTGGTGGTGGACATAGAGTATTGCCAGGGGAAATTACCATGGCTCATAATGGAATTTTATTTTTAGATGAATTGTCACAGTTTGAAAGCAAAGCGCTAGAAGGAATGCGGGAGCCTTTGGAGGAAAAAGAAATTAGGATTGCAAGGTTAGGAGGCACAGTTAAACTTCCTGCTAATGTGCTTCTGGTGGCAACTACAAACCCTTGCAAATGTGGGTATCTAGGAGACAGCGTCAAGGTTTGTAGCTGTACTCCTTCACAAGTAGCATCTCATAGGGCAAAACTTTCTGGACCTCTTTTGGACAGAATAGATATACATGTAGAATTAAGTAGAGTAGAAAAGAAATTATTTGAAGAAGATACGGACAATAAAAATAAAGATAGCAGAAGCGACAAATACTGTTCACAAGAAATGCAAAAAAGAGTTATGATAGCAAGGGAAATACAAAAAGAAAGATACAAACAGGAAAAAATAAATACAAATGGTGAGATGGATAACTATCATTTGAAACTTTATTTAAATTTATCTAAAGAAGGCAAAGAACTTTTGGATATGGCTTATGATAACATGGGTCTAAGTATTAGATCATATAATAAGGTTAAAAAGATTGCAAGGACAATAGCGGATTTAGAAGGTTGTGAAAAGGTTCAAGAAAGTCATATAGGTGAAGCTTTGCAGTATAGGGAAAAACTATTTAAAGGTTAAAGGGTACTTGAAATAAAGTATAGAGAAAGTAATACGCAACCACAAAATAAACATTTTTTAAATTAAAATATATAATATAGGAAATAATATGTGTAAAAGAAAAAAAATAACTATTGAAGAAGAAAGCTATCCTCAGGGACTAAGAGATATAAAGGACCCACCTAAGGAACTTTTTTGTCTGGGCAACTTGGAACTTTTTAATAAACCAAGTGTATCTATAGTGGGTTCTAGAAAAACTTCGTTTTATGGAAGGTGGGTAGCAAAAGAACTAGGTAAAAGAATTGCAAGAAATAATATTACAGTAGTAAGTGGCCTTGCCATGGGAATAGACACATGTGCCCATGAAAGTGCTATAAAATTCAAAGGAAGTACAATAGCAGTTCTTGGTGCAGGCTTAGACTATCCTTA
This sequence comes from uncultured Oscillospiraceae bacterium, assembly GCA_964370515.1. Classification (GTDB taxonomy): domain Bacteria; phylum Bacillota; class Clostridia; order Peptostreptococcales; family Anaerovoracaceae; genus CAYJHC01. The sequence goes on from CAYJJM010000049.1 coordinate 7,755, forward strand.
TCCAAAAGGAAATTTAAACCTTAGAAAAGAAATTGAAAAAGAGGGTTTGGTAATAACCGAATATGAAGATTATATAAGGCCAACAAAATTTACTTTTCCAAGGAGAAATAGAATTATAAGTGGAATATCGAAAGCTACAATTGTAGTAGAGGGTGGCATAAATAGTGGAGCTGTTATTACTGCGGAATTAGCAGGAGATCAGGGAAGGGCAGTATATGCTGTGCCTGGAAATATTAATAGTGAAAATAGTATGGGAACAAATAAACTTATAAAAGATGGAGCAACTCCTTTGGTGTTTCTTGATGATATAATTTATGACCTTGGTTTTTCTCCGGAGAATGAAGAAAATGAATATGAAAAATTATCAGAAAAAGAGAAAAAAATAATAGATATATTAAGAAAACACGGTGAAATAAATATAAATCAAATATATAGAATAATAGGCAAGAAGCCAGAAGAAATAAATGGAACTCTTACGGTTTTAGAAATAAAAGGAGTAATTTTTTGTACTATGGGAAAAATTTTTCTTGCAAAAAAGTGAAAAGGCTACTATAATCAATTTTGAAAGTTATGGAGGAAAATATGGCTGTAAAAATAGAAAAAAACAAAAAAGAGAATTCAAAAAAGAAACTAGTAATAGTTGAATCACCTTCAAAAGCAAAGACTATAGGGAAATTTTTGGGAAAAGATTATAGTGTAATTGCTTCTGTTGGGCATATCAGAGACTTACCCAAAAGCCAAATAGGCATTGATATAGAAAATGACTTTGAACCAAAATATATAAATATTAGAGGCAAAGGCGACATAATTAAAGGGCTAAAAAAAGAAGCAAAAAACGCCTCAAAAATTTATCTTGCAACTGACCCTGATAGAGAAGGAGAAGCTATTTCTTGGCATCTTGCATATATTCTGGGCATTGACAAAGATGAGGAGTGCCGAATAGTATTTAATGAAATCACCAAAGATGCAGTGAAGACTGCTGCCAAAACACCTAGAAAGATTGATGAAAAACTTGTGGATGCACAACAAGCAAGAAGGGTGCTAGATAGGCTAGTAGGGTATAAAATAAGTCCACTGTTATGGAAGAAGGTGAAGACTGGATTGAGTGCGGGGAGAGTTCAGTCAGCTGCATTAAAAATTATCTGTGATAGAGAAAAAGAAATAGAAGCCTTTATGCCAGAAGAATACTGGAGCATTGTTGCTTTATTCAAAAATCCTGATGAATTTGGTAAGCCAGAAACATTTGAAGGAAATCTTTTGATGAAAGATGGAAAAAAAATAAAAATAGGAAACAAAAAAGAAGCGGATGTTATC